>JBPBPY010000047.1:0-25547 GCA_050954505.1 Janthinobacterium lividum | reverse complement strand
ATCATTGGCGGCGGCCCGGCCGGCGCCACCGCTGCTGCACTGCTGGCTTTGCGGGGCCACCATGTGACCGTGCTCGACAAGGCGGGCGATGATCGGCATGAGCGCGGCGAGTTGCTGGCGCCATCGATTCATCCATTGCTGGGCCAACTCGGCGTGGCTGGCGCGGTGCACGATATGGCGCTGGCGGCAGGCGTGATCGAATTCTGTACGCCGGTGCGCCGCACGCAAGTCTCTGCGGTACAAGGCCCGCAACCAGGCTTGCTGGTCGAACGCCGGCAATTCGATGACGTCCTGCTGCGCAATGCCCAGGACAAGGGTGCTGCCGTGATCGGGCGCTGCCGGGTCACCCATCTGCAATTCAAGCCGAACGGCGGCGGTGCAACCGTGTTTGCCCGTCAGGCCGATGGCGAGCCGGCCAGCTGGAATGCACGGTTCGTGCTCGATGCATCGGGTCGCGACTGTGTCCTTGGCAGCCAGTTGAAGAGCCGCAAACGCCGCGCCGGCAAAGCCGACACGGCGCTGACGGCGCTGTTTTGCCCGCCACCGGGACAGCCGCCCAAGGCCGAGCCCCACGCAGGTGTCTTCTGGTTCGAGCACGGCTGGCTGTGGGCCCATTCGCTGGCCGATGGCCGTATCCATGTCGGTGCAGTGCTGTCGCCGGCCTTCCAGCAGACCCGCAGTGTGCCACTGGATGAATTCCTTCTGGCGACCATCCAGCTGTGTGCGCCACTGCAGGCCTGGCTTGGTGATGCGGCCCTGGCTGCCGCCGTTTACGGCAGCGAGTGCGCCGTGCAGTTTTGCGGCATCGATCATGGCGAGTGCTACCTGCTGCTGGGCGATGCCCATGCTGCCATCCACCCGGTGTTTGCCGCCGGTGTGACATTGGCCATGCATGGCGCGGCTGCAGCGGCCGATGTGGCCGACCGTTGCCTGCGCCGCCCAGCCGAAGCCGCTGGCGCGCGACAGCATTTTACGCAGCAGGCGCGTGCCCGCCTCGGCTCCTACCTGTGGTTCAGCCAGCGCATGGACGACCCCGCCAGTCACCCGCTGTGGAAAACGATTCCCCAAGCCCTGGGCATGCGCCAAGCCTTTGTCGGCCTGCTGGCGGGCGCGCTGCCTTCCGACCCCGCTTCCGAGCCATCCTCTGCCGCTCACGGCGGTGCCATGTTCGTCACGCTCAGAGGCTGGTACCATGCCGCCGCCATCGGCATGCTTCTGGGCCGTGTCCTGCGGGTGGCCGGTGCGGTAGTGACGGGCCGCACGCGGCGCGCGGGCGCCAGGCAGCCTGACGTCTTGAAACCTTGACATGGCCGCTTCCCCATTGAGCGCGGCCGGCCATCGATCATGAAGACAGCCGCCCGCCTGACTGCCTTTCTGGACCAGGGACGCCAGTGCCTGCGCCACACCCTTGTCCTTGGCGCCGACGCGCTGCTGTTCTACCTGGCCTTGCTGCTGCTGGCATTGTGCTGCATTGCCTGGTCAGGCGTGGCCCTGGTCCTGGAGCCGCTGTTGCCACGCCGGCGCGCACGCAGGCTGGGGCGCCGTGCCATCATGAGCTTGTTTGCTGCCTTGTTCGCTGCCTTGAATCGCACTCGGCGCTTCACCTTCGATTTCAGTGCGCTTGACACCCTGCGGGGAGAAAAGTCGCTCATCATCGCTGCCAACCATCCAGCCTTGTGGGATGCGGTGATGATCGTTTCGCGTTTGCCGGATGTCGTCTGTGTCATGAAGAACGAAGTGGTGGGAAATGTGTTTCTGGGACGCGGCGCACGCATGGCCGGGTACATCTGCAATGATTCCGCGCGTGGCACGATTTCCCAGGCAGTGGCGCAATTGCGCGCCGGCAGTCATGTCCTGCTGTTTCCGGAAGGTACCCGCACCGTCAGAATGCCGGTCAATGCCTTCAAGGGCGGCATCGGCATCATCGCCAGGCATGCCCAGGCAAGCGTGCAGACGGTCTTCATCGAAACCGACACGCCCTTTCTTGGCAAGGGCTGGGCAATGCTCAGGAAACCACCCATGCCGATCACCTGCCGGTTGCGGCTGGGACAGCGCTTTGCCCCCGGCACCAGCGCCGCAGCACTGACGAAGTCGCTGGAACAGTATTTTGCTGACGAACTCGGAATGCCTGCGGCGGCGCCGCAGCTGGTTTCGCAGGAGCTGCCCGCAAGGCCGGATGTCCTGCGCCTGTGTACAGGCATGCCCGGCGCGGCGGCATTGTCCTGTACACCTGCGGCAAGCGCTGCCATGGCGATGTGCACAGGTCCGGCCGCACTGGTGCCGACCTGCAATGGCGCCGGCAATCTTGCCATCGCCCACACTGCGCCGGCATCTGCCGAGCGCGAATTTTCACTTTCAGACGCCTAACAATGACTCAAGCTTCACATACCCACCTGGTCTTAATTCCGAGCTACAACCCCGGCGGCAAAGTCTACGAAACCGTACGTGCCGCCTTGGCACAATGGCAGCCGGTATGGGTGGTCGTCGATGGCAGCGACGACGGCACTGCGCAGGGATTGCTGGACTTGGCCAGGCAGCAGGAAGGTCTTGAAGTACTGGTCCTGCCGCAGAATGTCGGCAAGGGTGCCGCTGTGCTGCACGGCATCGACCGCGCCGCGCAAAACGGTTTTACCCATGTGCTGACGATGGATTCGGATGGCCAGCATCCGGCCAACCTGATCGGCATGTTCATGGCCACCTCGCAGCGAAATCCGGAATGCATGGTGCTGGGCCGACCGGTGTTCGATGGCGATGCGCCACGCATCCGTGTCAACGGCCGCAAGCTCTCCAACATGTGGGCCCATCTGGAAACGCTCTGGGCCGGCATTGGCGATTCGCTGTTCGGCTTTCGCATCTATCCAATCGTCCCGCTGCAAACGGTCATGCGCCACGTGCGCTGGATGCGCCGCTTCGACTTCGACCCCGAAGCAGCGGTGCGCCTGTGCTGGCTGGGCATCAAGCCACTCAACATCGATGCACCGGTGCGCTATTTCAGGATCCAGGACGGCGGCGTGTCGCATTTCCGCTATCTGCGTGACAACGTCCTGCTGACCTGGATGCATGCCCGCCTGCTGTGCGGTTTTGCGCTGCGGTTGCCGCTGCTGCTCTGGCGCCGGCTCAGGGCTCGCGGCAATGCAGTCAGCCGGGCCTGATTCAGATCAGCCCGCCATTGATGGAAATGATCTGGCCGGTGATGTATGCTGCCTTTGCCGAAGCCAGGAAGCTGACCAGGTCGGCGACCTCGACGGCAGTGCCGGCGCGTTTCATGGGCACCATCTCGGCAACCTTGCGGGCGTCGAAGCTGCCTTCGCTCATTGGCGTGTCGATGATGCCGGGCGCTACCGCATTGACGGTGATGCCACGGCTGGCCAGCTCCAGCGCCAGTGATTTGGTGGCAGCATTGAGCGCCCCCTTGGCGGCCGAATAATTCACCTGGCCACGGTTGCCGGTCAGCGCTGCAACCGAGGACATGTTGATCACGCGGCCCCAGCGGCAGCGGATCATCGGCATCATCACTGCATGCGTGACGTTGTAAAAACCATTGAGCGAGACATCGATGACGCGCTGCCATTGCTGCGGCTGCATGCCGGGAAATACCACATCTTCATGGATGCCGGCATTGTTGACCAACACCTCGATGGGCGCCTGATCCAGTACCGGCGCCAGCGCAGCCTGGACGGCCTGGCCATCGGTGACATCGAATTGCAGCACGCGCGCCGCGCCACCGTCAGCAATGATGTCGTCGACCACGCGCTGGGCGGCCTGGCTGCGGCTGTTGGCATGGACATGAACGAACAATCCGTCCCTGGCTAGCTGGCGGCAAACAGCCGCACCAATGGCGCCGCTGCCGCCGGTAACGAGCGCATGTTTCATGGGGTGCCTGTCAAGGGATTGTTCGGGGCAAGTGCCGCTGCAAGGAACGGCGGGCGGCCATCGCCGGCATCGAGAATGACGGCGGCGCGGCCATCGAGCAGCAGCAGGTCATTGGCGCTGATGGAGAAATCGTACAGCACATGATTGTCGTCGCCGGAAAAACGCTCGACCACGACAAGCAGCTCGGCCTCGATATCGTCGAGACGCTGCACATGCAGCTGCACGCCCCGTACGCTGGCAAGAAACCCTGCGCGTGGACGGCTTTGCTGCGGTGCCAGCAAGGCACCATGCAGTGCCATGGCCTGGGCGGCGTATTCAATCCCGCAGGCAGCACCAAGACGGCCGAAGGCACGCAGGGGGTTGCCGGCGTTGCGATGGCTGCCGGCCATGCAGCGCAACTGCTGCCCATCCCAGGCTTCGATGCGGTCGAGCAGGCACATGGTTCCCTGGTGCGGCACATGGGCGGCGATCCATTCGTGCGTGAGGCGCTGGCCGGGACTGTCAGCCTTGGCGCGGCACGTCTGCAGTGCTGTGCCGGTGGTCCCGGAACCGCCGTTACCACTCAGCTGCATGCCGTCACCTCGACATGCAGACGGGTGTTGTCCAGATAGTCCAGCGTCACGGCAGCGCCTGTTTCGCCACGTGCCAAACTTTGCAGCAGCGGCAGGCAGCGCGCAGCCGGAATCGTCATGCGCAGCTGTTCCAGTGCCGGGTCTTCCAGCGTGCTGGCTGCACCCGCGGCCAGCGTGACGCTGATCTGCGCCAGCGAATGCGGTCCCTGCTGCGGTGCCAGAACCAAGGCAATGCCGAATTCACCGGACACCTCCCGCACTTCGCCCAGCGGTGCCGGATAACGGGTATCGCAGGCAATCAGCAACACCCGGGTTTGCTCGACCGTCAGCTGTACCAGGCTTTCCAGCAAACCGGCGCCAAAACTGCCGTCGTGGGCGCACAGCACCGATGACGGTGCCATGGCGCCGGTGGCAATGCTCCAGTAGCCAGGCGCTGCGTTGTGCACGGAATTGTGGAAACGGGTCGGTGAAATCTGCCGGTCGTTCGAAGCCAGCATGGTGCAGAGCTCATGGCAGTTCACGCCGTCGCCACCGGAGGCGGAAAACACCAGCGGCAAGCTGGCCACCGGTGCTTCGGCCGCCAGCGCGGCAGCATGGCCGACTGCCAGCGTGAGCTTGACCAGGGGGCCGCAGCGGCGCCGCTCCGCCGCTGGCAGCGAAGCAGGCACCGGCATGACAGCGGTGGCAAATGCATAGGCACTGGTGGCGCTCAAGACAGCAGCGGCTTGCTGCCAGTCGGCCAGGCCGGGGCCAAGCAGGCCAATGCCATCGATATAGGCAGTAAGTGTGGTCATGCGCGCACAGGTGAGTGAAGGTTAACCATCGATGTCCCGGCTGGAACGGTCGGCGCGGCCAAACACCAGGCTGCAGTTGGTGCCGCCGAAACCAAAGGAATTGCTCAAGACATGTTCGACGCGCCGATGGCGGTTTTCCAGCACATAGTCGAGTGCGATGGCCGGATCACGCTGCGTGGTATTGAGTCCTGCGGGCAGCACGCCGTGCTGCAGGGCGAGCGCGCAGATGACGGCTTCCATGCCGCCGGCCGCGCCCAGCGTGTGGCCGGTTGCGCCCTTGGTCGAGCTGCATGCCACATGGGCGCCGAACAGGCCGGAAACCGCGCGGCCTTCAGTCAGATCATTGCTTGGCGTGGCGGTGCCATGCAGATTGATATAGTCGATCTGCGCCGGCAGCAAACCTGCCATGGCCAGCGCAGCATCCATGGCCAGGCGTGCGCCCAGTCCGTCCGGATGCGGTGAAGACATGTGGTAGGCATCGCTCGATTCTCCGATGCCAAGCAACAGCACGGCATCATCGGCAACTGTTTCGGGAGCGCGTTCAAGCAGCCCCAGCGCTGCTGCCTCGCCGACCGAAATCCCGCTGCGCGCCACATCGAAGGGCCGGCAGGGCTGGCTCGACGTCAGGCCCAGCGAATTGAAACCATACAGCGTGGTCAGGCAGAGCGAATCGACGCCGCCGACCACCGCGGCATCGATGAGTCCGGCTTGAATCATGCGGCGCGCCGAAGCGAATACCTTGGCGCTTGACGAGCAGGCCGAGGAAACGGCAAAGGCCGGACCAGCGAGCTGAAAATAACGGCGCGTGAAGTCGGCGGCAGAAAATGTGTTGTGCGTCTGGGCATAATGAAAACCCGTTGGCAGGGCGCCGGTTTGCGCGTCGCGCTGACGATAAGCCAGTTCGGTTTCGAAGATGCCCGAAGTGCTGGTACCCATGAACACGCCTACCCGCTGGCGGCCATGACGCTGTACCGCAGCCTGCACCGCTTCGGTGAAGCCATCCTGTTTCAATGCCAGCAGCAGCAAGCGATTGTTGCGGCAATTGAAATCGGCCAGCGCCGCTGGCAGCACTACCTGATCCAATCCCGGCACTTCACCGATCCAGGTGTCGAGGTCGACGGTGTCGAAGTCACAGGGTTTGAGCGGACAATGGCGCGCCTGCAGGGCAGCCAGGGTCTGGTCCAGGCCACGGCCCATTGCGCTGGTGGCGGTGAAGCTGGAGACGAGCAGCGGTTTCAATTCAGTTGGCATCCGGTGAGCACATGCAGTGCGATGCTGGCATGATCGGCGATCTGCCTGGTAAATGGGGTAGGGAGCGAGTTTAGCAAACTAATCCTTGCCGGGGCTTGTGTTATCTCGAAGGTCATCGCCGGCGGTGGCAATCAGCACCGTATTGGCAAACCGTGCTCCTGGTGCAGCCGGCAGGCGACTTACCTTCAAGTCCAGCGCCTCCAGGCTGGCCTGCCACTCCGCCACGCTGCGGCAGTACAGCGGCGCAGCGCAGCCGGTGCGCAGCAGCCTGACCAGGCGATCCACCAGCACGCTGTAGCGAAAACGCCAGCCGCCTGCCGCGTCGCCAACCCGCAGGATCAGCACGCCGGAAAGTCCCAGTGCAGCACGCGCGCGGGCCAGCAAGGCGTCCTGGGCCGGATGATCGATGTAGTGCAGCACATCGAGCAGCAGGATGGCCTCGGCGTTGCCGAACGGCGTCGTGCGCATGTCGCCGCTGGTAAAGCGCAGCGAGAATGGGGATTGCGGCGGCGGTGGTGAAGGACGCGGCGCGCACAGTGCGCGCAGGGCGCGGCCAATTTCGGCGCCATTCGAATCGATGCCGTGGTAGGCCAGCGGTCGCGGCGCCTTGTGCAAGGCAACCGGCCCGCCGTTCGATGCGCCCGCGTGCAGCGCGTCGGCGCCTTGCAGTACGTGGCTGCCGGCCGCAGCAGGATGGGCTGCATCCATCTCGCCGGCAGCTGCAGCAGTATCTGCCGGCCTGGCAAGATCGGCTTTTTCAGCATTGGCAGCATTGGCAGTACTGGCAGCACCGGCAGCACCGGCAGCCAACAGCAGCGCAGCCAGCAAACCCTGGCCGCAGCCGATGTCGAGAATCCGTGCACGGCCGCACAGCAGACCGTGTTCGAGCAGCGCGGCAAACACCGGGTCACCGGCCAGTTTGCCGCGCGCGAAATGCCAGGCAAACCTGCCGGCCTGGCGGTACGGTGCGGCGGCCGCCGCCACCAGTGTGTCTGGCAGGTTTGCAGGTGCGCTTTTCATGGCAACGCAGCTTGCTGGCCGAACCTGGCAGAACCAGCCTGCATGTCGAATGCCTGCGGCAGCGTGACGAAACGCAGGCCGGCTTCCTTGCCGGCCTGCAGCAGGCCGGGCAGGGCTGCGACAATGACCGGCACGCCCTGTGGTGTGCGTGCACCGTGACCGTCATGGAGCAACAGGATGTCGCCTGCGGACAGTCCGCGCAGCAGGCGCGCATTGACTGTGTTGGCGTCGCCGCAGCGCGTGTCGAAACCGCGCCGGGTCCAGCTCGCCAGCCGCAGACCCAGCTGGCATAAAACCGGTGCCAGGAATGGATTGCGCAGGCCGGCCGGCGCACGGAAGAACTGCGGCCATTCTCCGGTGATGCCGTGCAGTGTGCGCTGCGCCGTCTCGATTTCCCGCTTCATGCCACCGGGGCCGCGCAAGGAAAAATCATGACGGTGCGACTGGCTGTGGTTTTCCAGTGCATGGCCGCGGGCGAGAATTTCGCGGCACAGTGCCGGGTGCAGCGCAGCCTGCTTGCCGATGCAGAAGAACGTCGCGCGCGCGCCATGCAGTGCCAGCAGATCCAGCACCATCGGCGTGACAAGCGCATCGGGACCGTCGTCGATGGTCAGTGCAATGTCGCCGCGCGCGCATGCCGCCGGCGGCAGGCGCAGCAGGTTTTCACCCAGCCAGGTACTGCGCGGCCAGAGTCCAACCACCGCGATCAGCAAATGGTTCACGAAAAGCAGCGCCAGTTGCCAGCGCCATTGCTGGGGTGCCAGCAGCAATGCGGCCAGCAGTGCCACATGCAGGACCAGCGACAGACGGACCAGCCGTGGTAGCGGCCATGGCCTTGGCAGGGGCGCAGGCTTCGATTGCGCCGATTGCGCCGATTGCGGCGGCTGTGGTGGCTGTGGTGGCTGTAGCGGTTGTAACGATCGTGCCGCCTCTGGTGCTCCTGCCTGCAAATCATCGGCCCTCATCGTTTCTCCTTCTGCCGTACCGGGGCGGCAAACACGGCGGAAAACAGCAGGGCCAGCACTGCGCCAGGGCCGACCGTGCTGCCAATCGCCTGCAGGATCGGTACCTCGGAAAACCCCAGCACGCCAAAACCGGCAACCGTGGCCAGGTTGGCCAGCAAGAGCGAAGCCAGTGTCTGTGGTGTGATCGATGCGCGCTTTGCACCGCTGAAGAACAAGGCATAGTTGGAGCCCACCGCAACGATGAGCAAAAGTCCGATCAAGTGCAGGATGGTCAGCCGCTGGCCGCACAGAGTCAGCATTGCCACCACCACCACGGTGGCAGCCAGCAAGGGCAGCAGCACCCGCGCCATTTGGCGTGCTGAACGCAACACCAGCAACAGCAGCAGGCAAATGACGCCCAAACCGCCCAGGGAAAGGCGTTCGGCCTGGCGCAGGTAGCCCGAATACAGCCGGTCGGACTCTGCCTTCAAATCGACGAACAGCGCGTCCTGCTGGCCGGACGCGGCAATGGCTGCGCGCACCGCTGCAGCCGATATTTCCCCATCGCTGGCGCCGTGAATCCCGTTGCCATCCGTGACGTGGCTGGCTTGTACTGACGCCAGCGTGGCCGGTGCACCGCCCGCGGTTGACGCATTTGGCGCGGCGGCTGTCACTGTCACTGCAGCAGCTTGTGTGCCTGCATCGATGGTCGTTTGCGCTTTCAACGGCAGCACCACTGTCCAGCGCGAGCCGCGCTGAAACAGCATTGCATCGACTGCCAATGCCAGCGAGCTTTGCTCCAGATCGGCGCGCGTCAAGGGCGCGCGCAGGCGTGCGGCGGCCACATCGGCAATGAAGGGGTCAAACAGGCCTGGACGAAATGGCAGGCCGGCGCTGGCTGTGGCCATGCGCTGCGGTAGGTCGTCGGATGGCAGGCTGGCCTGGCGGATGCGCTGGGTTTGTGTGCTGGGCAGAAAACGGGCCGGGCTCTCGTAGGAAGCCAGTTCGCCGCGCGCCACCAGGGCGTCGAGTTGCAGCCCTACCTTTTCGGCGGCAATCAAGGCGGTTTCGCGCTCGCTGGCAGCAATGACGACCATGTAGCGCACATCGGGCGCACCCATGTCGGCACGCAAGCTGCCGTCGGTGGCCATGTCGGCAGCCGACACCGGGCTGAGGGAGGACAATTCGGTATTCCAGATGCGCTCGCGATGATGGAATACCACCATTGCGGCGCACACCACCACGATCAGCATCGGCCAGCGCATGGCATCGAGAAGGCCGAGCCGTGCGCCGAGCCAGGCGCCGATGCGGGAGACATCGCGGATGCGAAAATTCTTCGGCAGCAGATGGGGCAGGACAAAACGGGTCACCAGGGCTGCGACCAGGAGACCGGCAATGGAATACAGGCCGAGCTGGGCCAGGCCGGGAAAACTGGAGAACAGCAGGGAGGCAAAGCCGGCGACCGAGGTCAGGATGCCGAGCCGGATGGTGGGCCAGAAATCCCTGATCCAGTCGCCGGCAGCGTCGGCAGTCTGCTTGCCGTCCACGCTGGCGCCCGCCTGGCGCGACTGCACGAACAGATAGATCGAGTAATCCACCGCTTCGCCGATCAGCGTGGTGCCAAAGCCAAGCGTGATGCCATGGATCATGCCAAAACCCAGACTCACGGCGGCAATGCCGGCCAGCGCGCCACAGGCAACCGGCAACAAACCCAATGCCAATGCCGACAGTGAGCGGTACACCAGCAACAGAAGGGTAACGATGATGGCAATGCTGACGATCGACAGGCGGGTGACTTCCTGTTCGATCAACTGGCGCGATTGCACCGCAAAGACGCCGGGTCCGGTCATCACCAGCTTGCCGGTGGCAGCCGGCGCGCCCAGGCTGGTGCGTGCGAGCGCAAAAGCCTGGCGAATTGCATCCATTGCCGCTTGCTGTGCATCGGTGTCGGTACCGTGGGCACGGACCTGTGCCAGCAGCAGCGCACGCATGCCATTGCGTGAAGCCCAGGCGCCGTCAATGACCTGCGGCCGTGACCCCATGCTCATGCCTTCCACCAGCCTGACGATTTCCCCCGTGGGATCGCGCGGCAGCAATGGCTTGATCATCATGCCGGCCGAGGAGGACAGCAGGTCCAGCGTTTCCTGCAAGGCCGCGCGCAAGCCCGGGGTGCTGAAGCGTTGCAGTGTCACGGCCGGGCTGAGCAGATAACGGTTGTCAAACAGCAGCTTCTGGTCGCGTTGTGCACTGACCGGCTCGCCATTGCTGATGCTGGCAAAGCGCTGGTCGGTGCGCAGCTGCGCCGCCATCTGTTTGGAAAGCGCAGCGCGGGTAGCCGCATCACCGCCTTCGATGCCGACCAGGATCAGGCGCGAGACCACGCCGTCGGTAAGCTGATCGAGCAGCACCTGTTGTTCGCGCGTGGGCGATTGCGGCAGGAAGGCTGTCAGGTCGGTGGTGAATGTGGTGCGGCTGACGACGATGGCACAGGCCAGCATGCCAACCGCCCACAACAGCAATATCAGCAAACGAGCGCGTCTTGCCACGCGCACTACGGTGTCGACGCCATTTGCCGCTGCTTGCGGTTTCATCTCGCTGCCACAGGCGTGATCGCCATGATGGTGCGGTCGCCGTCCGACTGGATGATTTCAATGCTGGACACATTTTCCCGCACACCTTCGATACGGATCAGATGGACGTTGCGCCCCAGCCGGGCCTGGATCGGTTTGAGAGTCAGCAGCCAATGATCAGCCGGGCCCTCGATGGTCATCGTGAAGGATTGTTCAAGGGCACGCCGGTCGCCGGCCAGCGTGCCGCGAATGCTGGCAATGAACCCGGCCAGTTCGGGATAGTCGGCCATGCGCAGCGTATGGCGCAAGCTGCCGCGCTCCAGTCGCAAGGTGTCGCCGCTTGCACTCATGGTTTCTGCCACCGGTTTGATGGTGCGCTTGACCAGCTGGTCAGGTGCCGAATACATCAGTTCGCCGGACGACTCCACAGGACGCTCAAGCATGGCCATGGTCTTGGTTTCGACGAAGGTCGCCCGGCTGTGGGTATTTTTTGCCAGGGCCGCCATGAGCTGATCCATGTTCCAGTCCACCGCTGCAGCAGAAGCAGCAGGGCCGGCCGGCAGCAGAACCATCAGGGTGGCCAGGGCCATTGCCCGCCAGCCAGGGTGCTGCGGCATGCCGCAACGGGCGGCCAGAATACGCATCGCAGAAAATCCCTCACGCATGAATCAATCCTTTGTGCTTTGGTCTGGCGCAGTGTGCCAGAAATCGAAAAAGTTAAACCAGTTATAGGGCGCCTGCCGGCAAAACCCTTCCAGCAATTCCGTGTAGCGCGTCATGGCAGCAAACATCGCCTGTTGACGCTGCCCTGCCTGCAATTGTGAAAAGTCCGCCAGCGGTTCGAAGTGGATTTCATAGCGGTTGCCGCCTAGGTACAGACCGGTCATGAAGAAAACCGGCCGGCGCATGATGGCTGCCATGCGAAACGGCCCCAGCGGCAGGCCCGCTTCCTGGCCCAGCAGCGGCATTGGATGACGGACGTCGCGCGCCAGTGTGCGGTCAGCCAGCATGCCGACAATGATTCCGTCGTCAAGCGCGGCGCTGATGCGCAGCATCGAGTCGACCGCACCCAGGCCGATGACATCCTGCTGGGCTGCCGGATTGATGGCCGACAGCGTGCCATTGATCTGGCGGGCATTTTCTTCATACATTGCCATGGCCACGCGCATGCCAGGCAACTGCCGGCCAATGGCGCGAATGACTTCGAAACTGCCGAAATGGGCGCCGAGCAGAAACAGGCCGCCGCCGGCCTCCATCAGCGACCTGACCTCTTCACCATTGACCACACGGATGTCGAAGAGGTCGAAGCGCTGGTTGAGCAGGTAGACGCGGTCGTGAATGGTCGAGGCGAAATGAAAGAAGTGGCGATACATGTCGCGCCAGCGCACCGGCCCTGGCAGCACGCGTTGCAGGTAGTTGCGCGAGGCAGCGCGGCTGGCGGGGGCAAACAGCAGGAAGTACGCAGCCACGCCATACAGCACCAGACGCGCAATGCGTCGGCCCAGGCGCAGCGATATCCAGGTCATGAGGCGCAGCATGGTGGCATTGCTGCGCTCCGGTGTACGGGTCCAGTCTGCTGCGCCGCTGGCGGTTTCCTCGGTGTGGGGCGGCATGCTGCTCATGATTGCGCGCCGGGTTCTGCCGGGCGCAGTGATGCACTGGCGATCTTGCGCGCAGCGCTGAAGAGTTCGAAGGCGATGGCGCCGCTGGCCTGCACCGCCCACTCGAGCCGCAAGGGTTCTCCCGGGAGCAGCGGGCTGAGAAACTTTACCGAATTGATGCGCAAACCTTGCTGCGGGAAACCGCCAGCCTGCGCAATGCAGGCCAGGGCATGGTCGAGCAAAACCACGCCGGGTACGATGGGCATGCCGGGAAAGTGGCCGGGCAGGGCAGGGTGATCGTCACCGATCGACAGCGCGACGCTGCCGCGTTGCGCGGCGCCGCTGTTGCCGGACTGGCTCATGACAAATGCCTGTTCATGTGTTGATCGGCCAGCGCCTTGAGCGCCTGGCGCGGCAGTTTGCCGGTTCCATTGCGTGGCAAGGCGTCGAGGTAGACCAGTGGACGCGGCAGGAACACCAGGTCGAATTTCTGTCGCAGCGCCTCCAGCAGGTCGGCCGGTGCCAGCGTTGGCGCCACCACGAATGCCATCAGGCGCGTGACATGGCCCGGCAATTCGCCGTCGGGCATGTAGAAGGCGCCATCTTCCACACCGTCGATGGCATTGAGCTGCAAATCAAGATACGCCAGTGAATTGCGCTTGCCGGCAATGTTGATCAGGTCTGCATTGCGGCCATGCAGGCGGAAGTGCTGGCCATCGGCGAGCAGTTCGATGACATCATTGAGTACGGTTGGCTGCTCGATGTGTCCGCCACTGGCCCAGGTGGCGTCCTGGCGCAGCGTCAGGCTGACGCCGGGGAACAGTTCCCAGACATCGCTGCGGGCAGTCGCGCGCGCGGCGATCTGGCCAGTCTCGGTGCTGCCGTAGATTTCCAGCAGAGGGGCGCAAAAACGCGCTTCGGCTTCACTGGCCAGCGCCTGCGACAACGGTGCCGTGGCTGACAGCAGCAAATCGACAGGGGGCACTTCCTGAACCGACGACAGCAGCGAGCGCAAATGCACCGGCGTCGATACCAGCACACGCGGATGCGGCACCGAACAGAGGGTATTGCAGATATCGGCAGGATAGAAGGCGTTGCCGGCCACCAGTGCATTGGCGCTTTGCATGGCCAGCAAAACGCTCGATTCGAAGCCATACATGTGCTGTGCCGGTACGGTGCCGATGATGGCAAACAAGCGGGCTTCGTCGAGCCGGCACAATTGGGCTTCGGCGTGCACGTTGCGCACCAGCGCGCCCCAGGTTTTCGGATGCGGCATCGGCACACCGGTGGAGCCGGAGGTGAATACATAGGCGGCCAGTTGCGCGCTGTCGATGCGTGGCACGGAAAAAGGCGCCACCTGGCTCTGGGGGCAACGGTTGCCGGCATCATCGTTTGCCAGGCTGGTGGCAGCCGGGCTGGCCGGGTAGCGGGTCTGCGGCAGATCCACGATACAGGCTGGATTGTCGGTCAGGCAAAAGGCATCCGGTGCAAAGCGCGCCAGCTGGCTGATCATTTCCGGCGCCTGCGTCGAAGGCAGCAGGCAGACTTTGGCGCTTTGCAGAGCGGCTGCCAGGCCGACAGCGAAATGGTAGCGGTCGGCGCAGGCATTGAGCATGTGGCCACCGGCCGGCAGCAGCGCACACAGGGCCGCGACATCGGCAAGAAAGGCGCCGGCGGTAATCGCACGGCCGTCACGCCAGGCGAACAGGCTCTGATCGTGAGTATGGGAAATCAAGGGATACTGATGCATGGCGTAAGGTCGATACAGCGGACGAAATTGTTCAATGTGGAGGCAGCTTGCAGCAGGCTTTGACCGAGGCCAGCAAGCCGGCATGCTCGGTGTCGGGAAAGCGGCGCTTGCGCACGGCATATTCGGCGATGAACATGACGCCCATCAGCGGGCCGGTCATGAAATTGGCGAAAAGCGACCAGTCAGCCAGTGGCGCGGCAAAATACAGCAGCGTCGAGCTGGCCGCCATGAGCGCCAGGAAACCGGCCCAGACCTGGGTGACATGGCGCGTATACAGGCTCACCTCGGGTGACAGCGGACCGTCGATGAAGGCGGCAAAACGGCTGCACATGGGTATCTGGCCGGGGCGCAAGGTGCGTGCAAAGCCGAGGCAGAGCAGGGCTTCGGTGCCGGCATGTTCGGCCCAGTAGAACAGGCTGAAATGCGGGTGCAGGCGCTGCCAGGCGATCCAGGACAACAATGCCGTCATCGCCAGCAGCAGCAGCGCCAGCGGGCGCCGGCTGGTACCCCACGCCAGGGTCAGCGCACCGATGCCCAGCGGCGTCAACGCCAGCGCGACGCCCAGACCCGCGGCCCCGGCGCTGGCATGGGTATTGGTGTAGTGCGCCAGAATGGCGTAGGCCAGCGCCAGGCCGGGCACCACGACCCAGCGCGCGCCGGCAGGCATCAGTTCACTCTCTGGGCGCCGATATGTGCGGCCAGGCTGCGCAGGGAGCTGAAGATACGGTGGTTGTCATCATTGTCGGCGCGCATCTGGAAGCCATACCGTTTGGAGACCACCAGGGCAATCTCCAGCACGTCGATGGAGTCCAGTCCCAACCCGTCGCCGTACAGCGGCGCATCGGGGTCGATGTCGGCGGCGGCGACCTCCAGGTTCAGTGCTTCGACGATCAGTTCTGCAACCTCGAGCTGCAGCGGTCGGTCATTGGGGGAGGAGGCAATGGGGGTGCTGCTGGCGGCGTTTTCGGTGGTCATTGACGGGTTTGGCAGGGGTAAGGGAGCGGTGAAGGAAGCAGTAAAAAAAGGCGGCGGCGAGATCGGGTTGCGGCAGTAAAATCATCGAGCGCCGCGCTGAAAAGGCGCGGCCCATGGATGCGCTTGTGAGCCTTGCTGGCGTGATCAAGGTTGGCGACGTTTGCCGGCGTGCCGTCAAGCCGTTCCTCAGGCATGTCGATGTGCTGCCGTCGGAATCGCCGGCACTGCTGCCGGCCATGGCGTATGTTACCGCGCTGGCTGGCGCGCTTCAACTTCTTTCACCTGCCCGGCCGAATGTCATGCCGGTCCCGGTGTGCCCCTGCCGATCAGTTATGATGGCCGCAACATCGTCGCGGAGGCAATGCAGTGAAGTGGATCGTCCTGGAACATGGCTCATTGCGGCAGCCTGCGGCTTTGCCGAGGTCGATGCCGCGCCGTGGCACCGGTGCTGCAATGGCTGGATCAGGCAGATCAGGCAGATGAAGCCGCCACAACGCCCCCCTGTACGCGAACAGCGCATCGATGCCTTGCGCGGGCTGGCCGTATTCGGTATCTTGCTCGTCAACATCTGGTCTTTCACCTCGGGTTTCGAGAGCCTGCACTATGGTCTGCTGCCGCCGGCGCCCACGACGCTTGCGGCTCTGGCCGACCGTGCGGCGGTATTTTTCACCGCGCTGCTGGCCGAACAAAAGTTCTATCCCATCTTTGCCTTCCTCTTCGGTGCCGGCTTTGCCCTCCAGGTGCGCACGCAATTTCGCCAATGCCGCGACTGGGCCTGTGCGCGTCAACTGTTTCGCCGCCGACTGCGCTGGCTGCTGTGTTGCGGCCTGCTGCATGGTGCACTGGTCTGGTTCGGCGATATCCTGTCGCTGTACGGCAGCGCCGGGTTCCTGCTTGTTGGCCTGGCCGGTGCGCGCTGGCGCGTGATTCGGCTCACGCTGGTGTTCTGGCTGTCGGCCTGGCTGATCCTTCTGGCTGTCAACCTGGCCGCTGCGCTGCCGCTGTCGGCAGACGGCGCCAGCGGCGCCGCTGCCGGCGCCATGATCGAGCGGGCCCAGCAGGCGCGCGCGATCTATACTTCGGGCACCTGGATGGCGATTGGCCAGCGCCGCCTGCTGGATTTTTCAGTATTGTTGCGGCAATCGCTGTACATCGTGCCGCAAGTCGTGAGCCTGTTCGTACTGGGCTTGATTTCGGTGCGCCGTGGGTGGCTGACCCGGCCGCATCGGCATGTGCCGCTGTGGCGCCGTGTTCGCCTGCTTGGCTTGCTGATCGGTGTGCCGGTCAACCTGCTGTGGGCCTGCGCTGCCTTGCTCGAAGCAATCGCGCCAGCCGAAGCGCCGCGCTACACCTACCTGGTGTATGCCGTCATGCCGCTGGCCGGGACCTGCCTCGGCGCAGCCTATGTGGCCAGCTTCATGCTCATGCGCGCTGCAGCGCTGCAATGGTGTTCGCGCTGGCTGGCGCCGGCCGGTCGCATGACCTTGTCGGATTACCTGTGCCAGTCACTGCTGTGCGTGCTGTTGTTGCAGGGCGCCGGTCTGGGATGGGGGGCGCTGTTGAGTCCTGGGCAAACCATGCTGTTGTTTGCCGCCATCGTGTTGCTGCAGTTGCTGGTTTGCCGCTGGTGGCTGGCCCGCTTCAAACTGGGGCCGCTGGAAATGCTGTACCGTTGGCAAACCGCGTCGCCGTTCAGGTACGGCCGGGACGGGCGCGTTTGACCGCCATGACTTCACCCAGCGTGATGGCGCGCTGTGGCGCCCACTCGCGGTTGAAGTCCAGCAGATCGTTCTGGAACAGCAGCACGACCGTGGAGCCGAGCAGGAAACGGCCCATCTCCTGGCCTTTTTTCAGCACGGGCTGATCTGGTCCATAGGTCCATTCGCGAATCGACGCAGTGCGCGGCGGATTGATGACGCCATGCCAGACAGTTGCCATGCTGCCGACGATGGTTGCGCCAACCAGCACCAGCACGAATGGACCCTGCTCGCCTTCGAACACGCACACCGTGCGTTCATTGCGGGCAAACAGGTTCGGAATGCCGCGCGCCGTCGTGGGGTTGACCGAAAACAGGTCACCCGGCACGTAGATCATGCGCGTGAGGCGGCCGTCGCATGGCATGTGGATGCGGTGATAATCCTTGGGGCTCAGGTACAGGGTGGCAAAACTGCCGTTGGCAAACCGGGCTGCGAGATCGCGGTCGCCGCCGACCAGTGCCTGGGCTGAATAATCATGTCCCTTGGCCTGGAAAATCTGGCCGTCGCTGACAGGGCCGAACTGACTGATGGCGCCATCGACCGGGCAGATGAATTCCGCTGCTGCAATCGGACGCGCATCACGCCGCAATGCGCGTGTGAAGAAATCGTTGAAACTGGCGTAGCTGGCGATGTCGGGATTGGCCGCTTCCTCCATCTTGACGCCGTAATGGCCAACGAACCATTTGATGACTGCCGTGGTCAGGCCGCCTGCGCGCGCACTGGCAAATTTTCCCGCCAGGCTGGTGATGACCTGCTTGGGAAGCAGGTATTGATGCAGAACGGCTAGACGGTTGATCACGGTATCGGTCGCTGAAAAGGGATGACCAGATTGTAGCGACCCATCCCGGTGCTGTACACCGCTGCGCTATTGATCAATACCGGCGTCGCTGTGCTGCCGGCGAGGGCGTGCCGCGCGTTTCGATATGACGGAACGTGATGCGTCCCTTGCTCAGGTCGTAGGGCGAAAGCTCCAGCGATACCTTGTCGCCGGCCAGAATGCGAATGTGGTTTTTCTTCATTTTCCCCGAGGTATAGGCAATCAATTGATGGCCGTTATCGAGGTTGACGCGGAAACGCGAATCGGGCAGGACTTCGTGTACCACGCCACTCATTTCAATCAGTTCTTCTTTTGCCATGATGGCGTCCAATACTAGTGTGCGGCCGGAGGTGCAGTCGGCCGCGAGCTGCGGTAGTGTCTTGGTTGGCCGCCATTCAAGCGCCGGCGGCGAATCAGGTGAGGAATGCCTGGCATTGCATGACGACGGTCACTGCGCCGTCCAATGAGGCAATGGCAGTTCGGGACGTCATGCTCGTTACGGCATATCAATAACGCCCGAAGACGTCCACCCGATGACTGACGACAAAACCATTCTACCCGGAAATTCTTCCGCGACGGGAATGCGGCACCAGATGATACGCTAATTCCAGGCTTTATACCGCAAACGCAATCTTGCCACCGCCACGCGGTGGATCGATCGGCGCGCCAGTTGCACCAAAGGAGGCTGTTTGGCAGAAGGGGTGGCTGGACATGGCATGGCGTTTCAGAAGCTCACGCAACTCAATCCGACGCAACACAAGTCCAAGCAACGCATGTCCAAGCAACACAAGCCGACGCAACACAAGTCCATGCAACACAAGCACGCAATGCAAGCACGCAGCTCAAAATTGCGAAGAATGAACAAGCCTGGCCCATTCCGGCTTGCCTGCCTGCGCCAGGTGGCCGCCCCGTGGTTGCCGAGGCCAGCAAACCCGTCTTGCCTGTCGAACGTTTCCTGGCACCGGATTGCATCGTGCAAACGGCGCCGTTCAGGACAGGCCAAGCAGCATGCGCGCCTCGGACGGGGTGGCAGGGCGGGCACCGTGGCGGCTACATGAGGCAACCGCTCTCTCGACCAGCTGTGCATTGCTGGCGGCGAGCTGGTGGCGGTCGAGGCGGATATTGTCTTCCAGCCCGGTTCGAATGGCATCGCCCTGGCGTGCCAGTACCCAGTCGATCACGGTGGCCTGGTCGCGTCCAATGCCGGCGGCCGTCCAGGTCGCCTGTGGCAGCAGCCGGCGCATTTCGGCCAGCAGAAGGTCGAGCACGGCTTCCTGCGCCGGCAGCGCGTTCTTGACGCCGAGCACGAATTGCACATGCACGCGCGGTGCGACCAGGCCGGCATCGACCAGACGCCGGGCGCCGTGCAGATGGGACAGGTCGAAGATTTCCAATTCCGGCAGCACGCCGCAGGTTTTCATCGACACGGCCAGGGCCTCGACCAGTGCCGGGGCATTTTCATAAACCGCGTTGGGAAAGTTCACCGACCCGGTTGCCAGCGAGGCCATGTCCGGTTGCAGGGCCAATGCTGCGCCGCGTGCCTGCTGGTCGCGTCCGCGCCCGCCAGTGGAGAATTGCACGATCATGCCCGGGCAGGTGCTGCGCACGCCCTCCAGCACGGCAGCAAACAAGGCCGGGTCGGAAGACGCCGATTGATCCGCATTGCGTACATGCACATGCACCAGCGTGGCGCCAGCGGCGAAAGCCTGTCGGGTCGACTCTATTTGTTCCTTTACCGTGACCGGCACGGCGGGGTTATCCTGTTTGCGCGGCAGCGATCCGGTAATGGCCACGGCAACGACGACTGGTCTCATCCAACCTCCCTGGGAGCACATGCCGTGTCATGGTAAGCCTGTGCAAGCGGCGCTGTCGACCCCGCCTGCATGCGCCGGAAGCATTGTGCGGCGAAGCTGCGACAGGGACAGGGACAGGGACAGGCAGTCAATGCCGGCGGCCACAAGCGCGTCGAACGCCGCAGCGCTCGTCGCTGATCATGCCATGCGCCTTGCACCATGGACTGCTGCCACAGCGGGGGTTTTCTGCGCCGGCTTGCGTGTGCCAAGGTGCGCCTGTTCGGTGGGGTGTCGATGGAACTTATCAATCGGGCCGGCCACTCAAGGTTTCAGCGCCGGCATCGATGGCGATCTCGCCGCCGGCCGCCGCCAAGCGCGCGGCAGCCGGCTGGCGCAATGCGCTGCGCTTTCCTTTCACCCTCATTTCGAAGCCTGCGCATGTCCAGACCATTCCCGATCGCCATCAAATTTCATTCTGGTCCATCTGCTTCATCCAGGGCGCGTACCGAGACCGGCCGCAGCACGGATGCAACGCCGCCAGTGTTGCCGGCTGCCGGCACAGGCGCCACCGTCGCACCGGCAAGAGTGAGCGATCGTGCTGCCCGGTCCTGGCTGAGCAACCGGTTTTTCAATGTGCATTCGGCGGCAAGAAAGCCGGCGCTGGAAGTCACCGTGCTGCTGACCGGTGGGACCTTTGCCAGTGAAGGAACCGATACCACCTACAAGCTGGTGACGGATCGGCCGCTGCAACAGCAGCAGACCGTGTTTGCCCAGTTGATTGGCAAGTTGAAAGGCATCGAGGTGGTCTTGAAAGCGCCGCCGTATTTCATCGATTCGAGCAGTTTGCAGCCCATGCATATCCTGGAAAACATTCGCCAGAATGCCGTGCCCGCCTGCACCGATCCGCTGGATGTGCATCAGGTCTTCATGGTCGGTACCGATACGGCGCCACTGGCAGCGCTGGCCGCCAAGCTTGCCGGCATCCCCGGTGTATTTGCCGGCGCCATGAAGCCGGCCAATTCGGCGCATGCCGACGGGCCGCTCAATGCCAGGAACGCGGTGCTGGTCGCCGGCAGCTCGCATCCGTGGCTGCGCGGCCAGACGCTGCTGGTCATGAACAATGAAATCTTCGACCCGCTCACCGTGCGTAAGGCGCACACCACGGCCATCGATGCCTTCCAGCCGCGCAATGGCGAGCGCATCGGCACCATCGTCAATGGCAGGATCAAGCTGGAAAGGCGGCCAATGCAGGTGCCACGGCTGGATCTCTCCACGGTCGACCGCTTGCCGTCGTTCGTTGTGCATACCTGTGACACCAACACCTTCAGTCGCCAGCGTGCCGATATCGAAAGAAAGCTGCAACTCGATACGGCGTCCGAACACGAGGATGCGCAGCGCTCGGGGCCATACCAGAAAATTCTGGTGGTCGCGGCAAGGGGAAATGGCAAGGTACCCGACGAGCTGGAAGGTGATTTGCGCACCATCGCCTGGGAGCAGGATACCTTTGTGTTCCGTACCACGGAAGTCGACCAGGGTGTGGTCGAGGACCAGCCAGGCGATGAAGCAAACCGGTTCATCAACTGCGGTGCACTACGTGCCGACAAGGTGGCGCTGTTTGCGCAAATGTTTTTGGCAGACGCCAGAGCCCGCAACAGGAAGGTTGACTTTGCCATGATGCGCGAGGCAGTCAATGCGCTGCAGCCGGTGAGGTAAACAGCAGGGGCCGCCGCACATTGCAGGATCGGGAATTATGTATTAATGCGTAACAGCGTATCGGGTGGCATGGCAATCTGCGATATAAAGACTGTCCCGACGCATCATATTGGAGACCCGAATGATCAAGAAAATCCTTCTAGCCAGTCTGCTGGCCAGCTCGTTTTCCGGCGCCATGCTGCCGGTTGCCGCCAATGCCGCCACCACCGTCATCGTGCAGACTGCACCGCCACCATTGCGCGCCGAGCCCATGCCGCCGCCACGGCATGGTTATGTCTGGGTTCCCGGCTACTGGAATTGGCAGGCAAACCGCCATGTATGGGTCGGCGGTCAGTGGGTACGTGAACGCCCCGGTTATGCCTATCGTCAGCCTGTATGGGTAGACCATGGCGGGCGATGGGAAATGGTGCGTGGCGGCTGGGGCCGCCGCGACCGTGATGGCGATGGCGTCCCGAACCGCTTCGACCGCGACCGTGATGGCGACGGTGTGCCCAATCGCATGGACCACCGTCCCGGCAATCCGAACCGCTATTGATCGCCAGCCGGGTTCGGTCCATCAACGCTTGCACAAGGCAATCGCGCCACCCGGAAGTGGCCGAATTGCCTTTACCGTATAACGCAATGAGCTACAGGTGGGCTGCAGGCGCGGGAGTCTGCGCCGCAGAAGTACGCGAAGCGAAAGGCCACTTGTGCCTTGCAGCCGCGCAGCTTCTGCGGCAGTCTTGGCAGTCTTTCAGCCGCAGGAGTAGGCTTGCACCAGCGCCGCACCAAGGATCGCATTGGCATCGAGCGGGATCTTGTCGGTGTGCGTGGTCATGTATTTCATGGCCGTTTCTCTCACGTGGATCATCGTGATATTCGATGGCATGCAAAAGCGCGGAGGGCGCTTGCCGACTTCGGCAGAAAACTGTTCCGCATCGATGAACGATTGCAGATAACCGAGGCACCATCCCGCATCGCTGGTCGTGCCGGTGTTGATGCACGCCTTGTATAGCGTGGAACCTGTGGTGGCCTTTGCTTCGCAGGTGAAAACAAGGAACGCTGCCAGTAACCAGAATTTTTTCATTTCATTTCGTCCATATCAAGAAGCGCAAGGGCTGCGCCAGAAAGCAAAAAGCCCAACCTTTGCAGGTCGGGCTCGATGCTTGATTACTTTGGTGGCCCGGGGCGGAATCGAACCACCGACACAAGGATTTTCAATCCTCTGCTCTACCGACTGAGCTACCAGGCCAAGGCGGGCAAGTATAACAAATATATCGGGATTTGCAAGAGCCTTTGGTGAACTGATTTTTCCTTGCCGCTATAATGAGCACGAGCTGCTGATGCATGGCGCCATCTGTCCTTGCTTGACTCGCGCCGCCAGCGTGCCCGAACGCCGGCACGGCGGCGCAACAGGACGGCAGGCCGTTACCAACCACCACCCAGCAATTCGTCCCCGCAAATCAACCGCCAGCCTGATCAATGAATTACAAATGCGATGTCTGTGTAGTAGGCAATGGACCGATAGGCAAGGCCGCAGCACTTGGCCTGGCCCGGGCCGGCCGTTCGGTTTGCCTGCTGGTTCCACCTGACGCACCTGCGGCAGCTGCCAGCGTGTTGTCCCTGGCCTGGGATGTGCGCGTGTATGCATTGAATCATGTGGCGCGCGCCATGCTCGATTCCCTCAAGGTCTGGGACGCGCTCGATGCCCAGCGCGTTGCGCCTATCGAATCGATGGCGGTCAGCGGCGATGGGGACCGTCATCCGGGCAGCCTGGCTTTCGATGCCTACCAGGCCCGGGTTGGCGCACTGGCCTGGATCGTCGAAGACAGCAATCTCAACATGGCTCTCGACACAGCACTGAAATTTGCTCCCAACCTCAACGTCGTGCGGGGCCGCGCCATTGGTCTTGCCAATGGCACGGCGCAAGCCATCCTGACTTTGGAAAACGGCGACACCTGCACTGCAGCGCTGGTGGTGGGCGCCGATGGTGCGCAATCGTGGGTGCGCAATCAATGCGACATCGGCATCGACTATCGTCCTTACCACCAGCGCGCAGTCGTGGCAAATTTTGCCTGCGAACTGCCGCATCACGGCGTGGCGCAGCAATGGTTTACCGCGCATGAGGGGATCGTTGCCCTGTTGCCATTGCCGGACCGGCGGGTATCGCTGGTGTGGTCGGCGCCCGACGCCTTGGCTGGGGTCCTGCAAACCGAATCGTTGACTGCGCTGGCCGAACGGCTTTCTGCATTGCCAGGCAACAGGCTCGGACAACTCACGCCGCTGCTGCCGGAACATTGCAAGTCGATTCCGCTGTCGCTCATCCGTGCTCATGCCATCACCGCACCACGCGTGGCGCTGGTGGGCGATGCCGCGCATGTCATCCATCCACTGGCCGGCCACGGCATGAATCTGGGTTTCGCCGATGTGGCTGCCTTGTTGGCAAGCGTGACGCAGCTTGCCACTGCGCGCCAGGGGACCGATGGCAGCGACTGTGGCCAGCCACGCGTGCTGGGCCAGTATGCCCGCGCCCGCAAGGAAGACATTTTGCTCATGCAGCTGGCAACCGATGCGCTGGAGCGTCTGTTCTCCAGTGATTTCGAGCCGCTGCGCCTGGCGCGCAATCTGGGCATGCATGTGCTCGACAAGCTGCCGTCGCTCAAGCGCCAGCTGATGGCCCATGCCATGGGCAAAGCGACATGACATGCTGCGGCCGCACGCAATACCGCGCCGTCCTGCCGGACCCGCCAGGCCGGCCATGCTCCCGTATTCTGCCTATTCGAAAGTCACCATGAAACGCAATCATTTCGCCGCCGCCTTCCTGTTCGCCCTCACCACCATGGCCGTGGCAGCGCCAGCCGAAGGTCCGACCGAAGCAAACATCCGCAAAGCCATCCAGCCACGGCTGGGTGAAGGATCCATTGTCGACAGCGTTACCAGAACACCGTATTCCGGATTGTATGAAGTGCGTGTAGGCGGCGACATCTTTTATACCGACGTCGGTGCCAAATATTTGTTCGTTGGCCGCATCATTGACGCCAACAGCATGGAGGATTACACCAAGACGCGTGTCGATTCCCTCAACAAGGTCAAGTTTGGCGACTTGCCGGTCGAGCTTGCCTTGAAGACCGTCAAGGGCAACGGCAAGCGTGTCATTGCCGTCTTCGAAGATCCGAACTGCATGTATTGCAAACGCTTCACGCAGACGCTCAAGGAGGTCGACAATGTTACGGTCTATACCTTCCTCTACAATATTTTGTCCGAGGATTCCCATGTCAAGTCGCGCAATATCTGGTGTTCGCCAGACCGCAACAAAGCCTGGGAAGACTGGATGTTGAACGGCAAGGATGCTGTCGTGGCCACCAAGGCCTGCGTGACCACACCAAACGAAAAGGTCTTCGAACTGGGCCGCAAGCTCAAGGTCACCGGTACGCCAACGATCTTTTTTGCCGACGGGTCACGTATTCCCGGCGCGGTCGACGCCAAGGGGCTGGAGGCCAAGTTGGCCACGCTCGACGCCGGCAAATGAAACGTTTGTCCAGGTCAAATGCGCTTGATGCCGCGCCGCAGTGAATTGACACTACAAGGTCCTTACCGATGCCAAAAAAAATCTCCTCCGACATGCTTCCATCCGAATCCGCTGCGACAGTCGTGCCACGCCCGCTGACGCCGCGCCCGCCAACGCCGGATTTGCCAGGCTCGCTTGAGGCGCGCCACGGCAAACCGCCTGCCGGGGGCAGGAACGCGATTCGCTACACCATCGTTCCCAAGGACCTGGCCGGCCATCTGTTTGCCGTCAGTGTTACCGTCGACACGCCGGCGCCGGACGGCCAGATGTTCCTGCTGCCGGCCTGGATTCCGGGCAGCTACATGATCCGCGAATTCGCCCGCAACATCGTCACCATCTCCGCCTCTACCACCGGCGGCAAGGATGGCAAAAGCAGACCGGTCACCCTCGAGAAAATGGACAAGCACAGCTGGATGGCCGGTGCATGCAGCGGACCGCTGACCCTGCGCTATGAAGTCTACGCCTGGGATTTGTCGGTCCGTGCCGCCCACCTGGACCAGACCCATGCCTTCTTCAACGGCACCAGCGTTTTCCTGCGTGTCGAGGACCAGGAGCATTTGCCGCACCAGG
>JBPBPY010000012.1:0-26165 GCA_050954505.1 Janthinobacterium lividum | reverse complement strand
CATCGCTTCACGCGAAAGCCGGCTCGCCCTGTGGCAGGCCGAGCATGTGCGCGCCAGGCTGCTGGCATTGTATCCGCAGTCGACCGTTGAAATCCTCGGCATGACCACGCGCGGCGACCAGATCCTCGACCGCACGCTCTCGAAGGTGGGCGGCAAGGGCTTGTTCGTCAAGGAACTGGAACTGGCCATCGCCGAGTCGCGCGCCGACCTTGCCGTGCATTCGCTCAAGGATGTGCCGATGGAGCTGCCCGAAGGTTTTGCTCTGGCCGCGGTGCTCGAACGCGAAGATGCGCGCGATGCCTTTGTCTCCAATTCCCATGCCGCGCTGGCCGACTTGCCCGACGGCGCAGTGGTCGGCACCAGCAGCCTGCGCCGCCAGGCGCTGATCGCTGCGCGGTTTCCGAAACTGGTGATTCGGCCACTGCGTGGCAACGTCGACACCCGGCTGGCAAAACTTGACCGCGGCGAGTATGCCGCCATCATCCTGGCAGCCGCCGGCCTGATTCGCCTTGGACTGCAGCAGCGCATCAAGGCGCTGCTGGCGCCTTCGGTCAGCCTGCCGGCGCCGGGGCAGGGGGCAATGGCCATCGAGATCGCGGCCGGGCGCACTGAGCTGCAAGCCTTGCTGGCGCCCTTGAACCACCCGGCTACCTGGCAAGCGGTGATTGCCGAACGCACGCTCTCGCGCACCTTTGGCGGCAGCTGTTCGATTCCGCTGGCTGCCCATGCCACCGTGGAGCACACCGCGGATGGCGATGTGCTGCACATGGACGCACTGGTGGCCACCCCGGATGGGCAGCGCATGGCCAGCGCCAGTGCCAGCGGTCCGGCCGATGCACCCGAGGCACTGGGACGCCAGATTGCCACGCTGCTGATCGGGCAGGGCGTCGAAGCGATTCTCGAGGCATGCAGATAAACGATCCCATCATCGTCACGCGGCCCTTGGCGCAGGCCACGGCGTTGGCCGCGCGGGTGCGCGCGCTGGGCCGCGCAGCGGTTGTCTTTCCGTTGCTCGAGATTGCGCCGCTGCCTGACCAGTCGGCCTTGCTGGCAGCGCTGGCCGACCTGCAAGCCTATGCATTGATTGCCTTCGTCAGTCCCAATGCCATTGCCGCCGCGTTCGCGGCGCGCCCGCACTGGCCAGCAGGTCTGCACCTGGCTGTCATGGGGGAGGGCAGCCGGGCGGCGCTGGCCGCGCACGGCATGAATGATTGCAACGCCACCATCATCAGTCCAGCCAACACCTTGCGCACCGATTCGCAGACGCTGCTGGAGACGCTCGATATCGCCCGACTGCGCGGCCGGCAGGTGCTGGTGCTGCGCGGCGAAAGCGGCCGTGAATTGCTGGCCGATGCGCTGCACGCGGCCGGCGCCCAGGTGACCCAGGTGGCTGCCTACCGCCGCCAGGCACCCGTACTCGACCAGCCAATGCAGCAGCGCCTGCGCAGCTTGATCGACAGCGAGCCGACCTGGATCGTCACCAGTTCCGAAGCGCTGCGTTTTGGCGTGGTCATGGCTGCGGCATTGGACGATAAAAACGCCGTTGCAAAATTGCAACGGCAGCAATTGATCGTTCCCCATCAACGCATTGAAGAAACGGCGCGCCAGCTTGGTTTTGCACAGATCTTGCTGACCGGTTCCGGCGACGCTGCCGTGCTGCGCGCGTTACAATCCTGAAAATGACCCAGCCGCTTTCCTCTCCAGAGTTGTTGCCCCCCGATCCGATGTCGTCTTCGAGCGCTGCGTCTGCCGCCGCGGCATCGGCTGCCTCGCCTTCGCCGATGTCTTCCGCGCCCGCAATGGCACGCGCTGGCCGGGGCAATGGCCGCTTCCTGGTCAGTGCAGCGCGCCTGTATGCGCTGCTGCTGGTGATCCTGCTGCTGTTGATGGCTGCATTGTGGTGGAATACCCATGCCAACCTGAAGAGCTTGCGCATCGAAGTGGCGCAGCGGCTGGTGGCCGGCGACACCCTCAACAACGAGACGCGCGGCATCGTCAAGTCGGCCCAGGACGGCATCAAGGACATGCAGTCGCGCATGGCGGTGATCGAATCGAAGCAGGTGGAAACGCAAAGCCAGCAACTCGCGCTCGACCAGCTGTACCAGGACCTGTCGAAGACGCGCGACGACTGGTCGCTGGCGGAAATCGAACAGGTGCTCTCGACTGCCAGCCAGCAGCTGCAGCTGGCCGGCAACGTCCGCGGCGCATTGATTGCCCTGCAAAATGCCGATGCCCGGCTGTCGCGTTCCGACAAGCCGCAATTCATCACCATCCGCCGCAGCCTGTCCCACGACATCGACAAGCTCAAGGCCCTGCCCAGCGTCGACATGACGGGCCTGGCGCTGCGCCTCGACAGCATCATTGCGCAGATCGACGGCATGCCTCTGCTGGCTGATGAGACGCCGGTGGCGCCGGCGCCCGGGGCGAAGAACCGCCGCGTCACACCAGCCCGCAGCACGGCTGCCCCTGCAGCGTCCCCGGTTGCCGGCAGCGCTGCTGCGTCGGCTGCCGCGGCAAACGGTACAGCGCCGACGACACCGGCAGATGCCGGCTGGTTCGGCGCATTGAATGAAAAATGGCAAAGCCTGACCAGCGAAGTCTGGGGTGAATTGCGCCAGCTGGTGCGGGTGCGCACCGTTGGCACGCCGGACGCCTTGCTGCTCTCGCCGGCACAAGCCTACTATGCGCGTGAAAACCTCAAGCTGCGCCTGCTCAATGCACGCCTGGCCCTGTTGTCGCGCAACGAGCCTGCGTTTCGCAGCGACCTGCTGGCCGCGCAATCGACCATCAACAAATATTTCGATACCCGTGCCGCGCAGACCCAGGCCACCCAGGCACTGCTCAAACAGGTCCAGGCCAGCGACCTGACCATCGAAATGCCGACGCTGGCCGAAAGCCTCAACGCCGTGCGCAATTACAAAGTCAAACCGTAATCCCGATGCGTCCTTTTCTCTGGTTTCTCCTGTTGACCGCCACTGCCATCGGCCTGGCGGTTCTGGCGCGCTTCAATGCCGGCAATGTGGTGCTGTTCTATCCACCTTACCGTGTCGACCTGTCGCTCAATCTGTTCCTCCTCACCGCCGTCGTCCTGGTGGGCTTGCTGATCGCGGCGCTGGCAGCGCTGCGCACGGCCCAGCAAATGCCGCAGCGGGTGGCCGCCTACCGGCTGGAAAAGCGCGAACGCGAAGGCAATCGCGCACTGCGTGATGCAATGAAGTTCTTGTTCGAAGGGCGTTTCGGGCATGCCGAGAAAGCGGCGCAGCGGGCCGCCGAAGCGCCGGCCAATGCCGCGCTGGCCGCATTGGTTGGTGCACGCGCAGCGCACCGCATGCAGCAATCGGTACGCCGTGACGCATGGCTGGCGCGCGTCGACGATGCCGATCCGCTGCGTACCGCCCGTTTGATGACGGCCATCGAATTGCTCATCGACGACCATCAACCGGCCGCTGCGCTGGAAGCGGTGCAAGCCCTGAATGCCAGCGGCACGCGCCACATCCATGCCCAGCGGCTGGCCTTGCGCGCCAACCAGCAGGCCCGCAACTGGCCCGAGGTCTTGCGCCTGGTGCGGGCGCTGGACAAGAACAATGCCCTGCATCCGGCCTTGTCGTTACGCTTGCGTGAGCTTGCTTATGAAGACCTGCTGTCGAACCCGACCCACGATGTCGAATCGGTGCGCCGCATCTGGTCTGCCATTCCGCAGGAAGACCGCAGCAAGCCTTTCATTGCCGTGCGGGCTGCAAACGCCTTCAATGCGCGCGGCCTGTTTGCCGAGGCCAGCCTGTTGACCGAAAAAGCGCTGGCGCTGGAATGGGATGAGCGGCTGGTGCGCGCCTACCGCGACTCTGCCGCCGCCGAGGGCACGCCGGCACTGTTGACGCAGATCGAACGCTGCGAACACTGGCTCGTCAGCCATCATGGCGACGCCGAGCTGGCGCTGACGCTGGGCAGTTTTTGTTTGAAGCAGAAACTCTGGGGCAAGGCGCAGCGCTATCTGGAGCAGGCGTTGTCGAACGCGGCCCCCGGGCGGCTGGTGCGCGAAACCCACCTGAAGCTGGCGCAGTTGTTCGAGGCGCTCAACGACGACAGCCGGGCTGCTTACCACTATCGCCAATGCGCGCTGGCGACGCTGCTGTAAAGCACGCGTTGCAGCAGTCACCGGCCTGCCCGGGCGTTGCTGCTTTTTTCGTAACACTTTAATGCTGGTAAAAAAACGGCCCGGTGCAGCGGGTATAATTTGCCATCTTTTTATCCACACCACATTTTCGAGAATCCACCATGAGCCTGAACCTGGTACCTGCCGGCCGCGACCTGCCGAACGATTTCAACGTCATCATCGAAATCCCGATGAATGCCGACCCAATCAAGTATGAAGTGGACAAGGATACCGGCGCGATTTTTGTCGACCGCTTCATGGGCACGGCCATGCACTATCCGTGCAACTATGGTTACATTCCGCAGACTTTGTCCGACGACGGCGATCCATGCGATGTGCTGGTCATCACGCCATTTCCGCTGTTCCCGGGCGTGGTGGTGCGCTGCCGCCCGATCGGCGTGCTGAAGATGTCCGACGAAGCCGGTGAAGATGCCAAGCTGCTGGCGGTGCCGGTTGACAAGGTCTTGCCGATTTATTCGCACTGGCAAAAGCCGGAAGACATCAACGACCTGCGCCTGCAGCAGATCCAGCATTTCTTCGAGCATTACAAGGACCTGGAAAAAGGCAAGTGGGTCAAGATCCAGGGCTGGTTCGGTCCTGAAGAAGCCAAGCAGGAAATCCAGAATGGCGTGGCAGCCTATGCCAAGCAGCAGGCTGCATCGAAGGCTTGAGTCTGGCAGTAATCATTCCTGAAGTGCAATTAGCCCTGGACGGCACATGTTCCCTTATGAAAGTTCAAGTCCCGGTCAAGGCAGGTTCAAAGCACAATCCCTTTGCCACTTGGAGCCCGGATAACAGCTTTGAATCGATGCACGATGCGAACAAGAGCCCTGCAGTTGACGCCACGGCGTCGTCTGCAGGGCTTTTCCATGTTGCCGCGGTTCCGGCTGCAGCGTATTCAAGACGCGCAAGTGGCGCGCGAGCAGCGTGCGTAGCGCGCCATGGCGTTTGTTTTGATGGCTAGCTTGCGCCGTTGCATCAAAACGCGATCCCCCGGACATTCATGAATAGATAAATCCGGACCTGGCTCATGGGGGAAAACGCCGTTTTGAATAGAAAGATGAATAGATTCCGGATGCCTGAAATCTTCACACAGTGACGCTATCGGCCGGTTTCCTTGAATGGATTGCGCTCATTGAGCTCATCCATGTAGGCGTCGATGCCGCCGCTTTCCTGCGCCAGGAAACGTTCGACCGCGTCCGAGAACGAGGGATGCGCCAGGCGGTGGGCTGACCAGGTCTTTTGCGGCAGAAAGCCGCGCGCCATCTTGTGTTCGCCCTGGGCGCCGCCTTCAAACGAACCGATGCCATGCTGGATGCAGAATTCCAGCGGCTGGTAATACGCTGTCTCGAAATGCAGGCAGGGGTGGTATTCGAGCGCGCCCCAGTAGCGTCCGTACAGCACGCGGTCGTCGTGCACCAGCAGTGATGAAGCAATTGGCCGGCCGTCGCGGCTGGCGACCACCAGCAACAGGTTTTCCGGCATGGAAGCGCCAATGCGCTGGAAAAAATCCAGGTTCAGGTAGGGTGTGGAATGATGCTCGGCATAGGTATGGTCGTAGCAGCGCTTGAAAAAGCGCCAGTCCTCCCCGGTCGCGCGTGTGCCGGGTATGTGTTCGAAGGTGATGCCTGCCTCGCGCACCTTGCGCCGCTCGGCACGGATGTTCTTGCGTTTTTTATGTTCCAGCGAGGCCAGGAAGGCGTCGAAGTCGGCGTAGCCCGCGTTAATCCAGTGGAATTGCACACCCGAGCGCAGCAAGAAGCCGGCTTCTTCAAGTGCCTTCGCCTGTGCAGCCGGCGGGTAGAGCACATGGGTGGAAGACAAGCCGCCTTCCTGGTTTTGACGTGCGCGCCGGCCGGGCTTGGCCTGGTGGGCGCCGGCATTGCTGTCGCCGATTTCCACCAGCGCCGCCACCAGTGCGACGCGTGCATCCTCGTCACGCGCCAGCAGCCTGGCGCCGGTCACTGGCGTAAATGGAATCGCAGACAGCAGTTTCGGGTAATAGTCCAGGCCATGGCGCCGGTAGGCGTCGGCCCAGGCCCAATCGAAGACGTACTCGCCGTACGAGTGGCTCTTGACGTACAGGGGCATGGCGGCTTCCAGCCTGGTTCCTTGTCCACGCCAATGTCTACCAGGTTGTTTGCCTGCTTCCTCGTTGGACCCAATGCCCGATTCTTCGGGGTTTCGTTCGCGCTCCTGCCGGCCGGCTTGTTGCTCCTGATGCCGGGCCTGCGCTGGCTGTTCGGCGCCATCGGCGCCATTGGGGCCGGTGTGCTGGATGGGTTCATCCACATCGCTCCAGAGCGTGAGGAACTGCGGCTGCCATCCCGAGGCCGCGCTGGCGCTGCCCGATTCATGCAGCGCGTGCAGGAATGCATACGACAGGAACGGGTTGGCGTCGGGCTGCAGCATCAGCAAGCCATCCCAGGCGCTCTGGCCGATTTCGGCCAGCGAGGAAACGATACGGGTGCGGTAAGTCAGAACGGCTCCCATCGGGGGAAAAAGTGGTCAGCTCATTCTACGCAAATTCGGCTGGCGATGTGACTGGCGGCAGCATGTGGTGCCGGGATGGCGCCGGCATACTATACTTGGGGCCTGCTGATTCGCAAGCCCGATTGCAGCCAGAATGACCAACCCGACCGCCCACTTGAGCAGCGCCCGATGACCCAGCCTTTCTTCAACCTGTATTCCCATGATTTCGCCCGCCTCGCCGTCGGCGTGCCGGTGTGCCGCGTGGCCGATCCGGCCTTCAATGCGGCCCAGACCCTGGAGCTGGCCAATGAAGCGGCGCAAGCCGGTGCCGTGCTGGTGGCGTTTCCGGAACTCGGCCTGTCGGCCTATACCTGCGACGACTTGTTCCACCAGCGCGCTCTGCTTGACGCCAGCCTGGCGGCGCTGAAAACCATCGTCGATGCCTCGGCCACCCTGCCGCTGGCGATGGTGGTGGGCATGCCGCTGCGGGTCGATCATCAATTGTTCAATTGCGCCGTGGTGGTGGCGGGCGGCGAAGTGCAGGGCGTGGTGCCGAAAAGCTATCTGCCCAACTATGGCGAGTTTTATGAAGCCCGCCAGTTCAGCGCTGCCGACAATGCCACCAGTACCGAGATCGACCTGCTGGGCAAACAGGTTCCGTTCGGCCCTGCCTTGCTGTTTGAAGTGAGCAATCTGCCGCTGCTGAAATTTCATGTGGAAATCTGCGAAGACCTGTGGGTGCCGGTGCCGCCGTCGTCGTTTGCGGCGCTGGCCGGCGCCACCGTGCTGGTCAACCTGTCGGCCTCGAACACGCTGGTCGGCAAGGCGGGCTACCGCAACCAGCTGGTGATGCAGCAGTCGGCGCGTTGCCTGTCGGCTTACCTGTACACCTCGGCCGGCAATGGCGAATCGAGCACCGACCTGTCATGGGATGGCCAGGCGCTGATCTGCGAAAACGGCGAGCTGCTGAGCGAGTCGCAACGCTTTCTCGACAATTCGCACCTGATCAAGGCCGACATCGATCTTGAGCGTATCTCGCGCGAACGCATGCGCGCCACCACCTTTGGCCACTCGGTGCGGCGCCATGCGGCGGAAGTGGCGAGGTTCCGCACCATATCCTTTGAGCTCGACATTCCCGACGATGCCGTATTGCCGCTGGAGCGCAGCGTCGAGCGTTTTCCCTATGTGCCAGCCGATCCGCTGCAGCGCGATGCGCGCTGCAATGAGGTCTACCACATCCAGGTGCAGGCCCTGGTGCAACGGCTGTCTGCATCGAAGATCACCAAACTGGTCATCGGCATATCGGGCGGGCTGGACTCCACCCATGCACTGCTGGTCTGCGCCAAGGCGATGGACAAGCTGGGCTTGCCGCGCAAGAACATCCTGGGCATCACCATGCCGGGTTTTGCCACCAGCGAGCGCACGCTGTTGCAGGCGCGCCAGCTGATGGAGCTGGTGGGCTGCTCGGCGCAGGAAATCGATATCCGGCCCAGCTGCTGCCAGATGCTGGAAGATATCGGCCATCCGTATGCGCAGGGCCGCGAAGAGTACGACATCACGTTCGAGAATGTGCAGGCCGGCGAGCGCACCAGCCATTTGTTCCGGATTGCGAACTTCCGCGGTGGCATCGTCATCGGCACCGGCGACCTGAGCGAGCTGGCGCTGGGCTGGTGCACGTACGGGGTAGGCGACCACATGTCGCACTACAACGTCAACGCCAGCGTGCCCAAGACACTGATCGCCCACCTGGTGCGCTGGGTGGCCGAGTCCGGCGCTGTTCACGCCGGCAAACAGGATGTCAATGCCGTGCTGCTCAACATCGTCAATACCGACATCAGCCCTGAACTGGTGCCGGGCAAGGCCGGCAGCAGTGCGCCCGAGCAGAAAACCGAACAGGTCATCGGGCCGTATGAATTGCAGGACTTTCACCTGTATTACATCCTGCGTTTCGGTTTTGCCCCGGCCAAGGTGGCCTTCCTGGCGCACAGCGCCTGGGGCGACAAACACACGGGCGCCTGGCCGCAAGGGCCGCATGTGCCGCGCAATGACTATGACATGCCATCGATCAAGCGCTTCCTCGGCATTTTCCTGTATCGTTTTTTCGAGACCAGCCAGTTCAAGCGCACCTGCGTGCCGAATGGACCGAAGATCGGTTCGGGCGGATCGCTGTCGCCGCGCGGCGACTGGCGCGCGCCCAGCGATGCCAAGGCAACGGTGTGGATGGCGCAGCTCGAGGAAGTGCCTGACCAGTAAATGCACAGCGCATTACCCTGTAGATCAGGCTGGCCTGGCCTGCCGTCCAGCCGATTTTTGCGCGCTTTGCAGTCTGTTGTCTGCATGCTGGCGGCTCGCTGGTGGTGTGTTTGCCATTTGCCGGCACCCCGATCCCGCAACGATTTCCGGTGGGGATCATGCGGCAACCTTATAATGTGCCCGGAATTCAATTGCAATCTTCAGGAGTCAACGTGAAACAAATCACCGCAATCATCAAACCATTCAAGCTCGACGAAGTGCGCGAGGCCTTGGCCATCGTTGGCGTGAGTGGCTTGACCGTTACCGAAGTCAAGGGTTTCGGACGCCAGAAGGGCCATACCGAGCTATATCGGGGTGCCGAGTATGTGGTCGATTTCCTGCCCAAGGTGAAAGTCGAAGCCGTGGTCGCGGAAGATGTCTGCGACCGCGCTGTGGAAGCGATCATCAAGGCAGCACGTACTGGCAAGATTGGCGACGGCAAGATTTTTGTCACTGCAGTGGAACAGGTCATCCGTATCCGTACCGGCGAAACCGGCGTCGACGCAGTCTGAGGCACACCCTTGCGGGCGTCTGCGCTGTGAAAATCCGCAAAGCGACAAGCGCGGCGACCGGGGACAGTGCGGCGAAACTGGCCAGCCCGGGGGAGCCCCTGGGCGCAGCCGAAGAGGCCTGATCGGACCGCCTGCTCCCTGCTCCCTGCTTGCAGACGTGGCGTGTCTATTGCGACGGCTCCTGGACACCCATACGCTGCAGGCGCAAACCGTCGAACATTTCCAGGGTTTTCTCGAAAGCGACGTCGCCGGCATTTTTGACCGCTGCACTGGTCTCGGGATTGCTGAACAGGTCCGCGAGCTGGCCATAGTCGAGGGCAAACTGCGCCAATTGGTGACGGCCCACATCGCGCCAATGGGCTTGCCTGGCCTCGGCCGGCGCGCCGGCATTGACTGCAGCGTCGGCCGCATCGCGCTCCATGATGGAGCGGAACGTGGCAATCGATTCAGGCAAGGTATGGCCGCCGGCAAAGGTAACGAACATCATGACCGCACAAAATGCATCGCTGATGTTGAAATCGGCCAGCGGCGCTTCTGTTTGACTGCGCTCGCTCATATGGCGAAACATAAAGGTCAGCAGGTTGGCCGTGCCAGATACGCCGCATACCGTGCTTTGCTCGCGCGCCAGCAGGTTTTTTTCGAATTGCGTGCTAAGGGCAAAATTGAGCCGATAGGTGGACTGGACCGCAGTTTCTGCCGTCCACTGCGCTGGAACCTCATTGGGCAGCTGGTGCACCAGCAAAGGCCCGAAGCTGCGTGTAGTGACGTCAGGCATCGACTGTGGCACGGCGCCGGCCGGTTTGTCCATGGCCGCTTTCAGCGCCGAGGGAAATCTGGAGCGCGCCGGGTTGACCACTTCGTTGTAATGGCTATCTGCCATTTTGCGCCAGTCCAGCCTGGGCAGGGACAATGCCAGGTTCAAGCTCAACTGCGCTTGCAGGATGACTCCGTAACCGCTGGACTGTGGGTTTTCCATCAAGCTGCACAAGCTTGCTGCCGACGGCGCCTGTAGATAAGCTGCCACTTGCGGCAGTTCGGCATGCCAGGGCCATTTTTCAACCATAACCTGTTCGACCAGCTCCCGATGGAATTTGTCCATGTCCACGCCTCGTTGCGCCAGGAATTCGAAATGGTCCAGCGCAACCGTGGTGAGATAGTCGGCGAATTGACCGGCCGCCTTGACCACCCCAGGCGGAGGCGCTTGCACCAGGGCGTGCACAAGCTCGCTTTCAAATCGTCGGCCAAAGGTGTTGTCAAGCCGCTGGGTATCGTGGCGCGCTTCCAGCGCCTCGAACGCACAGGCGAGGATCCGCTTTGCCAGTGCCGGGGAATTGGCCATCAACGTGTGAGCGCACTGGATCATCTCGGAAGCGACGGCCGGTGTGCCGATTTTCGCGCCCAGCCAGAGTGCCTTGAACTGCTCGGCCAATCCGGTCAATTCGGCATTGTCGGGATCGGCCAGTGAAGCAGAGCGCAAAATGGAAATGCATTCGAGCAGAATTTCGCGGTCGGTGCGGGCCACCGAGCGTTCACCCGGCGTATTGGTCTTGCCCAGATCCTGAATGATGTGCAGCTGATGAATCATGCTGACTTCGGCTGCCGAGATCGTGCTGTTGGGCCGGGTCCCGAGGATGCGTCCGGTATGGTCGGTGCAGACCGAATTCTTCAATGCCACGGCTTGGGCTGGCGCGATGGTTTTTCCCAACGCACCGGCGATGAGCTGCTCTGCCTTTGCGGCGCGCACCTCTGCCACGCTCACTGCAACCGTTTTGGGTTTGTCGTCCAGCCGGCCGCTTGGAAGGTAATCACCCTTGATCTGCCAGGCTTCCTGGCACACACGGGCAAACGTCAAGGCGCCGTCGCGCTGGGAGTCCGGCAAGCCGTTCCATGACGGTCCGTGCGAAGTCATGGCAGCGCCGGAAGCGAACTGGCCCAGCACGCTGCCAAACCGTGACAATATGCTGTTGTGCAGGGTCGTGATCTGGTTCTTGCGCTTGACCACCGTATCGGCCCCATCGAGCCGGCTAGCTGGATCTGCGATCTGGTCGAAGGCGGCCACTTCGGCGGCAGGCAGGGCGCTGGACCGAGGCGATGCGGAAAGGGGAGTGGACATGCTGGCTCCGGAAAACGTTTGATCCGCGTGCAGGGCGGCGCCGCTGAGCGATCTTTATTCTTGGTAACGTTTTCTTTCGCCAGGGTTCCGCAATTTCCATGGCAGGATTGGCGCATCGCAGAATGCGCAGCGCCAGCGTTGAACCGACTTCGGCAACGAAACCAGGGTCGGCTTCAGGATTTGAGCAGCACCATCAAAGCGCCAGCGCCACCGTCGGCTGCGCGGGCCTGGCAAAAAGCCAGAACTTCCTGCTTTTGCTGCAGCCAGTTCCTCACTTTCTGCTTCAGGACCGGCTCCTTGTTGACCGAGCCCAGGCCTTTGCCATGGATGACGCGCACGCAGCGCTGGCCGCGCCGGATGGCATTGCGCAGGAACAGCGCCAATGCCTCACGCGCTTCGTCGGTGCGCAAGCCATGGAGGTCGAGCTGGGCCTGGGTCACCCAGTGGCCACGGCGCAGTTTGCGCACCGTGTCCTGGCCGATGCCATTGCGGGTAAAGCTGAGTTCATCGTCGGTGTCGAGCAGGGTATCGACATTGAATTCATCGGACAGCGATTGTTCCAGCGCCGCCTGTTCGTCGGCCAGGTGCTGGCGTGCGATCGGCTCCGGCTTCGGGCGCGGCAGGGCTGCCTTGCCGTGAATGGGCAAGGGCGCAACCATCCCTATGCTGTTGCGAAACAGATCGGCCTCGTAGCGTTCGCGTGCCTCGCGCAGCACGCGCGCGGCCTCCTCTTTCTGGCGCGCCAGTTCGGCCTGCCTGAGTTGCTCGCGCAGGCTGGAGAGGGCGGCAAAGTCCTTGATTGCGTCAGCCATGTCGAAGACCGGTGAAAACACAAACAGCGCAGCACATGCTGGCCAGCATGGCGGCTTTAACCGAGTGCTTCGAGATAGCGCTGCGAATCCAGCGCGGCCATGCAGCCAGTGCCGGAACTGGTAATGGCCTGGCGATACACATGGTCCTGGACGTCGCCGGCGGCAAACACGCCTTCGACGGTGGTCATGGTTGCCATGCCTTCCAGCCCGCCGCGCGTCTTGATATATCCGTTGTGCATTTCAAGCTGGCCTTCGAAGATGCTGGTGTTGGGCTTGTGGCCGATGGCGATGAAAACGCCGTGCAGCTTGACCTGTTCGACGCCGGCATCGACGGTGGAGCGGATTTGCATGCCGGTCACGCCCGAGGCGTCGCCGGTGACGGCGTCGAGAGTGTGGTTGAACTTGACGACGATCTTGCCTTCGGCGACCTTGGCCATCAAGCGGTCGATCAGGATCGGTTCGGCGCGAAACTTGTCGCGCCGGTGCACGATGGTGACCTTGGTGGCGATGTTCGACAGGTACAGCGCTTCCTCGACGGCGGTATTGCCGCCGCCAACCACGGCCACTTCCTGGCCCTTGTAGAAAAAGCCGTCGCAGGTGGCGCAGGCCGAGACGCCCTTGCCCATGAATGCTTCTTCCGAAGGCAAGCCGAGGTATTGCGCCGAGGCGCCGGTGGCGATAATCAATGCATCACAGGTGTACTCGCCCGAGTCGCCGATCAGCCGAAATGGCCGCTGGTCGAGCTTGGTGGTATGGATATGGTCGAAGATGATTTCGGTGTCGAAGCGCTCGGCATGCTGCAGCAGACGCTGCATCAGTTCCGGTCCCTGCACGCCCAGCGGATCGCCCGGCCAGTTCTCCACGTCGGTGGTGGTCATCAGCTGTCCGCCCTGTTCCACGCCGGTGATCAGCACCGGTTTGAGATTGGCGCGCGCAGCGTAGACGGCTGCGCTGTAGCCTGCCGGACCGGAGCCCAGGATCATGACTTTGGCGTGCTTGACAGTGGAATTGGTGGGCATGGAAATCTTCTCTTGGTTTGATGTGGTGTGTGACGGGGTTGGCTGCATGGGCAACTGCATGGGCAAGTGACTCGTAAAACAACTGGGCAGATCACTACTTCATCGAGTACCCGGACAGCTACCCGGCAAGTACGCTCATGAGCTAACACACGCAACGACAGCCTCGATGGCATGCGTGGCAACGAAAGGTCCTGAAACAGCATATCGCACCATTGGGCGCAATTTCAACGTCAGCGCCGCCAAATTTCACGGGCTGCCAGTTCGCCAGTCGATGCGGATTTCGAGCGCATGGCGCAACAAGCAGTCTGGAGAGGAATGTCGATGAACGGTCAACGCTGCATTGCATCAAATGATGAACATCTCACGATGTGGCTGAATCCGGGCCGAATCCAGGTCGAACGTGGGCCAAACCCGAACTCATTCATGCTGCAAGCGCGCAAAACCGTCCCCTACCCCTCAATTCGACGTTTGGCAGGCCGGGAAACTCGGTAAGATTATAGACGAAGCGGCTCGCTTTCCAACCAGGGCGCCGGCGCAGCCGCCTTTGATACAATGCCCCGACAATCATGACCAAGACATCCCAAACCTATACCCGCAATTCCCAACCCGCCGTGCCATTGCCAAACCGCCTGGTGCGCCTGCTGTCCGAAGCAAAATGGCTGGCACTGGCGGTGGTGAGCCTGTACCTGATCCTGATCTTCATCAGTTATGCCAAGAGCGATCCGGGCTGGTCGCATGCCTCGGCCACGCCCCGGCTTTCCAACTGGGGCGGCCCGCTGGGCGCCAAGGTCGCCGACCTGATGCTGTTCATCTTCGGTTTTTCCGCCTGGTGGTGGATCGTCATGCTGCTGCGCATCGTCTTGAATGGCTACCGCCGGCTGTCGCACAAATTCCTTTCCGGTGAAACCGCGCAGGCCGAGCCGGAACACCAGTCGGAAAAAATCATCCGCGGGATTGGATTTGCCTTGCTCATGGCCGGCAGCGTCGGCCTCGAATGCGTGCGCATGTATTCCTTGAAAGTGCAGTTGCCGGGCGCGCCGGGCGGCGTGCTGGGCAACCTGATCGGCGGCGGCGCCCAGCACGCCTTCGGCTTTACCGGCGCCACGCTGCTGCTGCTGATGCTCTTTGGCCTGGGTTTTTCCCTGTTCTTTCATGTGTCCTGGATTGCGGTGGCCGAGTCGCTCGGTGGGGCGGTGGAAACCACGTTTGCCTCGGTCCTGAACCTGCGCGAGGAACGCGAGGACCGCAAGCTGGGCCAGGTGGCCTCGGTCAAGCGCGAAGACGCCGTGGTGCAGGAACGCGCGCGCGTCTTCGATGCGCCGCCGGTGCGCATCGAACCCCAGGTGGTGGCAGTGCCGAAATCCGAACGGGTTGAAAAAGAACGCCAGGTATCGCTGTTTACCGATCTGCCCGACACCAACCTGCCACCGCTGTCCCTGCTCGACGATGCACCGGTCGCCCAGGAAACCGTCAGCATCGAAACCCTGGAGTTCACCAGCCGGCTGATCGAGAAAAAGCTGTCCGACTTCGGTGTCGAGGTCAAGGTGGTGGCGGCCTATCCCGGACCGGTGATCACCCGATATGAAATCGAGCCGGCAACCGGCGTCAAGGGCAGCCAGATCGTTGGCCTGGCCCGCGACCTGGCGCGCGCCTTGTCGCTGACCTCGATCCGTGTGGTGGAAACCATTCCGGGCAAGAATTTCATGGGCCTGGAGCTGCCCAATCCGAAGCGCCAGATCGTGCGCCTGACCGAGATCCTCGGCTCGAAAATCTATAACGATGGCGTCTCCAGCCTGACGATTGCGCTGGGCAAGGACATTGCCGGCCATCCGGTGGTGGCCGACCTGGCCAAGATGCCCCATCTGCTGGTGGCCGGTACCACCGGCTCGGGCAAGTCGGTGGGTATCAATGCCACCATCCTGTCGCTGCTGTACAAGGCTGACCCGAACCAGGTGCGCCTGATCCTGATCGATCCAAAGATGCTGGAACTGTCGATCTATGAGGGCATTCCGCATTTGCTGGCACCGGTGGTGACCGACATGCGCCAGGCAGCCCATGCATTGAACTGGGCGGTTGGCGAAATGGAGCGGCGCTACAAGCTGATGTCCAAACTTGGCGTGCGCAACCTGGCCGGCTACAACCAGAAGATCATCGACGCGGACAAGAACGAAACCAAGATCCCCAATCCATTCAGCCTGACGCCGGATGCGCCCGAGCCGCTCGACAAGCTGCCGACCATTGTCATCATCATCGACGAGCTGGCCGACTTGATGATGGTGGTGGGCAAGAAGATCGAGGAATTGATTGCCCGCATTGCGCAAAAGGCGCGCGCGGCCGGCCTGCATCTGATTCTCGCAACCCAGCGGCCATCGGTGGATGTGATCACCGGCCTGATCAAGGCCAACATCCCGACCCGGATTGCCTTCCAGGTCAGCAGCAAGATCGACTCGCGCACGATTCTCGACCAGATGGGCGCAGAAGCATTGCTGGGCATGGGTGACATGCTCTACATGCCGCCGGGCACCGGCTTGCCGATCCGGGTCCATGGCGCATTCGTCTCCGATGAGGAAGTCCACCGCGTGGTGGCGCATCTGAAAGAGCAGGGCGAGCCGAACTATATCGAAGGCATTCTCGAAGGCGGCGTGGTCGAGGATGGCGTCGAAGGCCTGCCCTCGGCAGACGGTGCGGCCGGTGGCGGCGAATCCGATGCCTTGTATGACCAGGCGGTGGCCATCGTGCTCAAGAACCGCCGCGCTTCGATCTCGCTGGTGCAGCGTCATCTGAGAATTGGTTACAATCGGGCAGCACGTTTACTGGAACAAATGGAAACCAGCGGTGTCGTATCAGCCATGCAATCGAATGGCAACCGCGACATTCTGGTTCCCGCCGGTCCCTCTGCCGAATAGGAATTTTCTTGGACTTATCAATGACGACGTATCGCAAGCAAGCCAAAACCATGGTGGCAGGATTGCTGATCAGCGCAACGGCACTCTGCGCACCGCTGGCGGCGTTTGCCTCGGCCCTGGAACAGTTCAAGTCGTTTGTCAGCACGACCAGATCAGCCAAGGGCGAATTCAGCCAGCGCGTGGTAAAGACCGATATTGCCGCCAACGGCCAGGGTGCCACGCCCGGCACAGCCAGGGTATCGAATGCCTCGACCGGCACGTTCCAGTTTGCCCGTCCCGGCAAATTCATCTGGACCTATCAAAAACCGTACGAGCAACTGCTGCAGGGTGATGGCGAGCGCCTGTACATCTACGACAAGGACTTGAACCAGGTCACGGTGAAAAAGCTCGGCAATGCGCTGGGCTCGTCGCCGGCGGCGATCTTGTTCGGCAGCAATGACCTGGAAAAGAATTTCACCTTGAAAGATGCCGGCACCCGTGACGGCCTGGAATGGCTGCAGGCCACGCCGAAAGCCAAGGACACCACCTTCGACAATATCGGCATCGGCATGCGCGACGGACTGCCGGTGGCGATGGAACTGCGCGATTCATTCGGCCAGGTGTCGCTGCTGTCGTTTTCCGCTTTCGTCAAGAACCCGGCGCCGCCCGAGAACCAGTTCAAGTTTACCGTGCCCAAGGGCGCGGACGTGTTCCAGCAATGAAGGCGGCGCGCTCCCTGGATTTTCATCATGGCTGACGTTCCAGGCAGCGGGCGCGCACATCATGGCTGACTTGTTCGCCCAGGAGCCCGTTGCGCCGCTGGCCGAAGCGCTGCGGCCCGGGACGCTCGACGAAGTCGTGGGCCAGTCGCATTTGCTGGGCGAGGGCAAGCCCTTGCGGCTGGCGTTCCAGTCGGGCAAACCGCATTCGATGATTTTCTGGGGGCCGCCCGGCGTGGGCAAGACCACGCTGGCGCGCCTGACGGCCAGTGCCGTCAAATGCGAATTCATCGCACTTTCAGCGGTATTTTCCGGCGTCAAGGATATCCGCGCCTCGATGGAGCAGGCCGAGCAGAATCTGGCCATGGGCAAGCACACCATCCTGTTTGTCGACGAAATCCACCGTTTCAACAAGGCGCAGCAGGATGCGCTGCTGCCGTATGCGGAAAGTGGCCTGGTGACCTTCATTGACGCCACCACCGAAAACCCGTCTTTCGAAGTCAACTCGGCCTTGCTTTCGCGCGCGCAAGTGTATGTGCTCAAGTCATTGACCGATGAAGAACTGCGCCTGCTGCTCGCGCGCGCGCAGGAAAAGACCTTGGGCGAACTCAGCTTCGATACGCTGGCCACCGACACCCTGATTGGCTATGCCGATGGCGACGCGCGCCGCTTCCTGAACCTGCTCGAACAAACCGGCAGCGCTGCCCATGCCTCCGGTGTCACCGTCATTACCGCCGACTTCCTGCAGAATGCCCTGACGCTCAACAGCCGGCGTTTCGACAAGGGCGGCGACAATTTCTACGACCAGATCTCGGCGCTGCACAAGTCGGTGCGCGGCTCGCATCCGGATGCGGCGCTGTACTGGCTCACGCGCATGCTCGACGGTGGTGCCGACCCGCGCTATCTGTCGCGCCGCATTGTGCGCATGGCCTGGGAAGACATCGGGCTGGCGGACCCCAGGGCCATGCAGATTGCCAATGACGCCGCCTTGACCTATGAACGCCTGGGCAGTCCGGAAGGCGAGCTGGCGCTGGGGCAGGCAGTGATCTACCTGGCAGTGGCGGCAAAAAGCAATGCCGGCTACAACGCCTACAACCAGGCGGTGGCTTTCGTCAAGACGGACAAGAGCCGTGAAGTGCCGGTCCATCTGCGCAACGCGCCCACCAGGCTGATGAAGGAGCTTGGCTACGGTCACGACTATCGTTATGCCCATGACGAGCCGGGTGCTTACGCGGCCGGGGAGACCTATCTTCCCGATGACCTGCCCGAGCCCGGCTGGTACCAGCCGGTGCCCAGGGGCTTGGAAGTCAAGATCGGGGAAAAGCTGGCCCACTTGAGAAAGCTCGATGAGGATGCGGCGTCTTGAGTTTGGCGTGAAGCCGGATCAGGATGTTTGGCGTCGGTTGCGATGAAGTTGCGCGCGCGACCACTCGCGTGAAAGCATGGACCGGTTGCTCTGCATTGCGCTGTCGGCGTGGGCGCAAACTGAACAGTCTGTTTTGACAAATTCCGCCGTTTTCAGCCCGGCGCTGTAACAGTTGCCGTTATTTTTCTGTTACGCCGCAAACCTGCACCTGTTACCAGCGCATTCCTGCTGCGCCAGGCTGATAATGCGCAGGTCGGTAACAATCTGATACAAACCCCCCCGCTGTAGACATATTGCCAGCCCTTCAACACGTCAAGATGAGACACACAGATGGTTCAACGCATCACCATGGCAAATTTCAACAAAATGCAAAAACGCATGCGCAGAAAAATGACTGGCGCCGCCTTGCTGGCGCTGGGACTCACGGCGGGCATGGCCCTGTCCGTGGACAAGAGCGCCCATGCACAGATGGTTGCCAGTACGAACCAGGAAGTGCGGCCAACGCAAGCAACGCTTGACGGCCTCGATGAATTCGTCAATGCCTTCCAGACCATCAGGGAAGATTATGTCGAGCCGGTGGACGACAAAAAGCTGTTGTCTGCCGCGATTGCCGGCATGGTCAACTCGCTCGATCCGCATTCCGCTTTCCTCGACAAGGCCGCGCTCAAAGATCTCGATGACGGCACATCCGGCAATTATGTCGGCGTCGGCATCGAGTGCGATGTCAGCAGCGGCGTGCTGAAAGTCACGGCAACCATGGATGATTCGCCCGCGGCGCACGCCGGTATCCGCGTTGGCGATATCATTTCCGGCATCGACGCCGTGCCAGTGTCCGGCTTGAGCATCCAGGAAGTTTCGCGGCGGATTCGCGGTGAAGCGCAGACCAAACTGGTCTTGACCATCCTGCGCGGTAGCAGCGCCAGAATGGCGGCCAAACCGATCGACATCAAGCTGGTGCGGGCACCGCTGCAGGAACGCAGCGTGCGCTCGGCACTACTGGAGCCGGGTTATGCCTGGCTGCGTGTAAGCCAGTTCCAGACCAATACCGTTGCCGACCTGGCCAAAAACATCAAGGCGCTGTATGCGCGTGACCCGGATTTGAAGGGACTGGTGCTGGATTTGCGCAACGCCCCCGGTGGCCTGGTCACCGGTGCCATCGGGGTTGCCTCGGTATTCCTGCCAGTCGATGTGGAAGTGGTTTCCACGCGCGGCAAGGTGGCGGCGGCTTCCTCGACACTGTTCGCCCGGCCGCAGTTCTACCTTGAAGCACATGGCGAAGACCCGCTGCAGGACTTGCCTGCTGCGGTGAAGAATGTGCCGATGGTGGTACTGGTCAACGGCGGTTCGGCCTCGGCCTCCGAGATCGTGGCCGGTGCCTTGCAGGACTATCGGCGCGCCACGGTGCTGGGTACCCAGACCTTCGGCAAAGGCACGGTGCAAGCCACCTTCAAGCTGCCCAACGACAGCGCACTGAAGCTGACGATTGCCAAGTACTACACGCCAAAAGGCCGCTCGATCCAGGCCACCGGCATCACGCCCGATTTGCTGGTCAGCGAGAACGCCGACAATGACGGCATCGATGCGCTGGTCGAGCATGAATCGGATCTCGATCGCCATTTCGACGCCGAACACAAGGGTGATGACGCTGCCGTGGCAGCGTCATCAAGAACGCCATCGCCGGCACTCAAGTCCGCCCCATTGGCCGACGATGCGACACTGGCCCAGGCTGCGGCCAAGGCACGGGAACTCGAGGGAGAAGCGGCCCAGGCCAAGGGATTCATCCCGCTGGACTACGGCAGCAAGACCGATTTCCAGCTCGGCCAGGCACTGAATTTCTTCAAGAAGCTGCCGGTGCGTACCAGCAAACCGGCGGCGAAGATCGTCGCATCGACGCCATCGGACCCGGCACAGCGCAAGCAGACGACCGGTCCGCGCCAGGCCGGCCCACCTGACACCGTCACGGCAAGCGCCGTACAGAAAGGCTGACACCCAGGATTAACTTATCGAACGACCTAACCAGGAGGACCGTAACATGCGTGCATCTGACATGATGAAATTGGTAATGATTGAAGAAAACAGCTACATGACGCTGGCTGAAATCCGCGACGCCATCCGGGTGAAATTCAACCAGGAAGTGGCCTTGAAAATGCTGCGCAATATCATGCTCTCGACGCACTACCATCACGGCAATGTCTTCAAGACCGTCAATGGCAACGAACACCGCTACTTCCTTGCACGGGAAGACCAGAAGACCCGCCGCAAGCCGCTGACCGATTATCCGGTCGTCAAGGTGGTCAAGTATGTCGGCAAGCCGCTCATCGGCACACCGCTTTCCGCTTTCGAGCGCATGGTGGTCGGCCTGTAGACGGCCGGAGGGCGTGTTGCTGGACCGGGCCTGCTTTTGCGCCGTCCAGCTTGCTACAATGGGCGTTTTTCAAAGCGCCCTGACAGCCCGCCATGATTGACATCCAACTGCTACGCAAAGACATCACGACGATTGCCGCCCGCCTGGCGGCACGCAAATTCGTCCTCGATGTCGACACCTTCAACGCGCTCGAGACCGAACGCAAATCCATCCAGACCCATACCGAAGACTTGCAAGGCAAGCGCAACAGCTTGTCAAAGCAGGTTGGCATGTTGAAAGGCAAGGGCGAAGATGCGTCGGCGGTGATGCTGGAAGTCGGTGGCATCAATGAGGAATTGAAGACCTCGGCGGCGCGGCTCGAGATCGTACAGGGGTTGCTGGCCGAGTTCATGCAGGCCATTCCCAACCTGCCGCACGAGTCGGTGCCGGTGGGCGCGGATGAACATGGCAATGTGGAAGTGCGCAAGGTCGGTGTGCCGCGCGAGTTCGATTTCGATGTGCTCGACCATGTCGACCTGGGCGCACAGCTCGGACTCGATTTCGATACCGCCGTGAAGATCACCGGTTCGCGTTTTGCGGTCATGAAAGGCGGTATCGCCCGCCTGCACAGGGCGCTGGCGCAGTTCATGCTTGACATCCATACCGAAGAACACGGATATACCGAGTGCTATACACCGTACATCGTCAATGCCGATTCCTTGAAGGGCACGGGCCAGTTGCCAAAGTTCGAGGCTGACTTGTTCGCGGTGAAGAAGGGTGGCCAGGAAGGCGATGGCGAGTCGCTGTATCTGATTCCAACTTCGGAAGTGCCATTGACCAATACCGTGCGCGACCAGATCGTTGCTGCGGAATCCTTGCCAATCAAGTTGACGGCGCATTCGCCGTGTTTTCGATCGGAGGCCGGCAGCTATGGCCGCGACACCCGGGGCATGATACGCCAGCATCAATTCGACAAGGTCGAGATGGTGCAGGTAGTGCATCCCGAGCATTCCTATGCAGCGCTGGAAGAAATGGTTGGCCATGCCGAAACCATCCTGAGGAAGCTGGAACTGCCATACCGCCTGATCACCCTGTGCACGGGCGACATGGGCTTTGGCGCCGCCAAGACCTATGACATCGAGGTCTGGCTGCCGGCGCAGAAAACCTACCGCGAGATTTCATCGATCTCCAATTGCGAAGCCTTCCAGGCCCGGCGCATGCAGGCGCGCTTTCGCAACGCCGCCGGCAAGCCGGAGCTGCTGCACACGCTCAACGGGTCCGGCCTGGCAGTGGGGCGCACGCTCGTGGCGGTTCTGGAAAACGGCCAGCATGCCGATGGCAGCATCGATATCCCGGCCGTCTTGCATCCCTACATGGGCGGCTTGACGCGTCTCGTGCCGGCCGGGACTGCTGGGTAAATGATCGTTGGCGGAATTTGCATTGGCGCTATTCCTTTCGCAAAAACCGTCTGCTATAATCGCGCTCTTCGCTGCTTGACAGTTTGAACTACAGTTTGAAAAAACCGGTGTTTGAATATGCAGTGAAGCGTGCAGTAAAGCGCGATTAGTGAAACGAAGTTGGCTGGTGCAGCGACTTCGTGCAGCAAGTCGGTGCAGTTTGCCGATGCAGTGACCGAATCAGGAAAGGTGGCAGAGTGGTCGAATGCGCTGGACTCGAAATCCAGTGTACAGTTATGCTGTACCGTGAGTTCGAATCTCACCCTTTCCGCCATAATATCAAGTAGTTAGCAGTATAAATTAAGCTCCTTAACCGGGGCTTTTTTTACGACGACTGTACAGGTTTTTGCTATCCGATTTTTCTGATCGCTGCCATCAGCGTGTCCGTGTTCAGGTGAGAGTAGCGCTTTGTGCTTCGCAAATCCCGGTGACCCAGGACCTGTCCGACGACATACAGGTCCACTCCCGCATTGACCATGTTTGACGCCGCAGAATGCCGAACATCGTGCAAATGCAATTCCGGCATATTGAAGGCGTCTCTAGCCTCACGGAAACTCCGCTGTATCATGCCTCGCTGCGTTCGGATTGGCAACAGGCGGGCCAGGCTGGCAATTTTCGGATGGATCGGCACGTTTCGGCTTTCGCCATTCTTCGTGTCATGAAGCTCGAATACGCCCGCCGATGCACCGCATCGTAATATCTCGCTCAAGCGCATGCCCGAGTAAAACGCGATGCGAATGACCTTGCGGGTTTCCCGGTGCTTGCATAACCGGGCTAGCTGCAACATTTGCCTACGGTCAATAAATATCTTTCTCTCGTTGCTCACTACTGGCATCACCAATGATGGCACTTTCTTTCCCTTACCCTGCGCTTTCAGGTAATACCCGCACGCGGCGCGCAGGTAGGCAATTCGGTTCTTGATCGTTGCTGGCGCTACTTTGCCCACCTCAAACTTGCACAGTTCCTGCGCCACCTCTGGCAGCTTGTCCATGGTCTTGTCCTTGTAGGACCACCCAATGTAGGCCAGGACCTTGATCTGATTGTCGCCATGCTTCAATTGCGGGCAGCGCTCTTCAACATAGAGTTTCACCGCCGCCGCGATTAGCGGTTCCCCTTCCGCTTTACCAGTTGCAACGTCGTAGAGCCTGGCGGTTTCGCGCTGGTCGTAGGCGTTAGCTTCGGCTTTGCTCCAGCCTTTAGGAAGAAGTCTAGACGCCCTAAACTGTCTTCCGGTGATGACGCGATCAAATTTGAAACGCCAGCGCTGCTCTGTTTTGTCGAAATGAACCGGCATGATCTTTTAAATTCCTCAATGTCTTGCTCTTCGAAATGGACCGTTCTGCCGATCCGAATACTGGTAATAGGGCCTCGGGGTGCTGCCATCGCATAGACTGAACTGGCAGAGATTCCAAGCTCTTTAGCCGCTTGCTTTACTGTCAGCATCTTCAATCTCCCCTTTTCATGCAGGCCGCATAAATTGCTGGTCCAAACATTGAGTACGCATAGATCAGAAATGCCGCGCCAGTCATGACATTGTTTTGCATTGATGCAATCCAATCGCTAAGCAGTAGAAAAACGATGCAGTTAACCGGCATCCAAAACAAGACCCAAAACAAGAAAAATCGATTGGTCATCTTCAATTCCCTCCCTGTTCCTGCATTGATCTTCCAATTTCAGCGGCTGCGCAAACGATGGCGCGGCGGGTGGCGGCTTCAGCGTCATTGCGGCAGTTTTCGCGCATGAATGCGAACCAGCCAAAATTACTGACGAACACCGTGCCTGGTGTTTCAAGATCAATTTGAAGCCGCAGCGCCACCGCCAGGCGCAGCGCGTCACCATCGTCCGTAAGTGGGCTCCAAACATGGCGCTGCCCTGCAAGCGTTGGTGGATTGTTGGTATTGAAAGGGCGCTCGTGAACGAAGCACTGCCAATTCCCATGCCACCGCACGGCATACCCAGCAGCCTTTGCCGCCAGTTCCAGCAATTCACGATCCGTCATTCCCCACCCCCATTAGCATGCTCATCTTCCATCTTGTCCAGCGCAGCGTTAAGCCTATCAATATCTGCTTGCGTCCATTCCACTCGCTGGCCGATGCAGGCGTGAATCCCTGTGCTGCCGCATTTGTCGCATCCAGCGCCAATCCACGGGAAAGAGTTCATTTCACCTCCTGCGCTGCGAGCAATGCCGTCCGGACCACCTTGAATATCTCCAAAGGGCCGTCCTGCTGATACTGGGCGGCGTAATGCATGATTTCGCGCTTTGCACCTGGACCGCTTGCGCTGGCCACCACCATATCGTCCTGAACGATTTCATACGACACGTCATCCGTCATTGGCTGCGCCACCTTGCCAGAATCATCAACTTGCACCAGATCGCAAACTGGATAAGTGGAAATCAGTTGCTCTAATTGATAGAGCGTCAGGAATTCAGCCGGGAACCCGTCAAGCGTATCGCCGTCACGCACAAAGCAATCGCCGTCGGTGAATGTGTATTCATCGCCTTCAAGCATAGCCAGAGATACCCGGTCTCCGTCCGCCATATCCCTGCCATGCACAAGCGCAAAAACCTCATGCGTCCTTGGCTGCGGTGCGGGTGGCGTAGGTGCGGCGTGCTCGATAAGCATCCACATCGAATCGCCTTCATCATCATCGCCTTCGATTTCTGGCGGCGCCCAGCCTTGAATTAATCCGTCGCTGCCGATTTCCAAGATGATGTAATCGCCATAGCCGTTTTCTTCGATGCAAAGTATTTCGTCTGGAACGTAATGACCTCGACGTTTCGCGACACGATGGCCTGATGCATCGAGCAACCAGTACAAGCCTTGGTCACAAACCTTGTAATGCACACTTGCCGTTGTCCCCGATGGCCAGCCGATCACGGCGCCCGTGCGAAGATCGATCGTCGGCGTCCAGCATTCGCCAGTACGGCAAGGAATGCGGCTGCCGTCCTCATCTACGACGCCATTTACAGTTGCGTCGTCCCAATACCGAACCTCAGCCTCGACCTCAATGAAAGCTGGCGCAATCGTTACAATCTTTTTCAGCTTCAGATCGCTCATGCTGTCTTACCTCCTGCATCGGTTGAGTCGAAGCCAGCGACCAATTCGGCGGCGGCGTGGCGTGCAGCTATGAATCCGAGTCCGTATAGTGCTAAGGCTGACCCTGATGCCTGGCCCGGCCTCGGTTTGAGTTTCATAATGTCGCTATGCAACCGCTCCTTCACGCTTACCCATTGCCCTGCGGGTAGGGTGGGTTGAGGCGTGGCGTATAGGTCGATAGTCTTGCCGTTATCGAGTAAGCTTAAAGAGTCCTCGGCATCGAAATTGACCAAGCCACGATGAAACCAAGCATGCGCTACCGGCTCCTGCCCTTGCTCGGCTTGCAGGGCGGCGATAGCGTCCTTTTTGAGTATCCATGCGCCGAACTCATGCTGAACCATTTCCATGTGGTCTTGCACCTCGCGCATGTCATATCCTGGCAGTGATTTGAGCGCTTCGAGTGTGTCGGTCATTTCGGCTCCTGTGCGCAGGCTGTATGCGCGATCTGTGTGGCTAGTTCGACTAACTGCTCAATCGTGCAATTCACAAGCGACCAGCCGGAGATGCCATTCGGCGCAAACACTGAAGGATTTGCACAAAGCCCTTGCAGAACCTGACCTAAGTAAATTTCATGTTTGCTCATGACTGCACTTCCTTAGCCATGGCCCAATCAATAAACTGCAACCATTTTTCTTTACCGAATTTTGTGTCATATCGCATACGTTCTTCTGCCATATGAAATAGATGGTCAAGTCGAGCTGCATCAGCCGCGCTTACTTGCTCCAGTTCGGCAATGCGTCCTTCCAGTTGTTTGATGTAATCTTGGGCTTGCTCCATCTTTTTCATAGATTCTGCATAAGCTTCTGCGAGGTCTTTGGTGGTCACGCTGGCAAGCTGCGCAAGGATATGCCGACGCCATCCGCGTTTCTGTTTGGAGTTCATGGCTTTTCCCCTGGTGCGCTTACTTGCGGGCGGGACGTGAT
>JBPBPY010000519.1:0-26206 GCA_050954505.1 Janthinobacterium lividum | reverse complement strand
CTACTAAGGTGTTCCCGCGTTGTCTTGAAGATGCGCTCCTGACGCGGATGTTTCAACGTCGCTTCAGGGCAAACGCAAGGAAGATGGAGAACTGACCGAGAACGGCTGAAGCTTGCTCGCTCTTCCATCCGTGTACAAGCCGCACCGGAAAATGTTCCGGTGCGGCTTTTTCATGATTGCGCATGTGGTGCTTGCCGGGCATTGCGCGCACATCGATGGCCAATCGAGATTTACCCCAAGCTGACATGCCCCTTCCCAGCCCCCCTCGCAGCAAGAAAGCCACACTGGCGCCAAAACGTGTTGCGCAACAGACACCAGTGCGTTCCCGCATTGTGGTGCAAGCAATAGCCCTTGTGTTCCTGGCAGGTCTCGCCGGGCTGGCCTGCCTTGGAAAATTACCATGGCTGCTAGTGGCGTTCTACCTCGGCATGAGTGTGTTGACCCTGCTGGCGTATGGCCGCGATAAATCGGCAGCCAGAAAAAATCAATGGCGCATCAGGGAAAATACGCTGCATGTGCTGGGCCTGGCCGGCGGCTGGCCCGGCGCACTGTTTGCGCAGCACATGTTCCGGCATAAAACGGGAAAGCGCAATTTCCAGGCGGTCTTTTGGCTGACTGCGGCTCTGAACTGTACGGCGTTGATCCTGTTATTAAAAGTGACCACTTTCCAGATCGACTCTGGAACCAGCCATGGGATACTGTTCCCATCCATTCAGGATAAACACAGAGATGTCATTGCCCAGCACGCAACAAGCTGTTGCCATTAAACTTGGTACTCCAGACACCATCGCTCGCCTGCCCCCATCATGAAAAACCTGCCCCCCGAAATCAACGTCCTCACCGCAACCTACACTGCATTCAACGCGCGCGACATCGATGCCGCACTGGCCCTGATGACCGCTGACGTGGCATGGCCGCGTGCATTCAAGGGCGGCTTCGTTCATGGCTTTGAAGCGATTCGCGCCTATTGGACCGAACAATGGAGCGAGATCGATCCGCATGTGGAGCCGATTGCATTTCATCCAGGCGACAATGGCCAGATCCTGGTCGAGGTTCACCAGGTGGTGCGCGATCTGGCCGGGGTGGTAGTGGCCGATGGCCAGGTGGCGCATCGGTTTACCATGCATGAAGGCCGCATCCAGAAAATGGAAGTGGCAGAATGGCCCGCCTCCGGCGCGGCTCAAGGCTGACAGCGGCCAGACCACGCCTGTGTCGCCACGAGCAGATCGATAATGGGCCGAGCTCAATCATGGTCGGTAGAAACCGACACCCTTTCCCACTCGCTGATCTGCGCCGACAGGGCGGCAATTTTTTCCTTGACCAGCGCGACGGCGTCGCTGCCCAGCAGCAAATGCACCGGCGCATCGGGCGCGTTGACGATCTTCAGGAGCACTTGCGCAGCCTTGGCCGGGTCGCCAGGCTGTCTGCCGTTCCTGGCCTGGCGAGCATCGCGTATCGGGTCAAACAGCGTCGCGTAGTCGGCGATCAGGCGCGGCGAGCGCACCATCGAACGGCCTGCCCAATCGGTGCGAAACGACCCCGGCGCCACCGCCGTGACCTTGATGCCAAAGCCGGCGACTTCCTTTGCCAGCGTTTCAGAGATGCCTTCGAGGGCGAACTTGCTGCCGCAATAATAGGCAATGCCCGGCATGGTGATGTAGCCGCCCATCGAGGTGATGTTGATGATGTGGCCCGACCGACGCTCGCGCATGGCCGGCAGAACGGCCTTGATCATGGCAACGGCGCCGAAGACATTGACATCGAATTGATGGCGTAGCGCGTCCAGCGGCGACTCTTCCAGTGTGCCTTCGTGGCCATAACCGGCATTGTTGACCAGTACATCGATCGGACCCGAAGAAGCCAGCAAGCGCGCAACCTCGGTGTCGATTGCCGCAGAATCGGTCACGTCCAGCAGCACGCTGATTGCCCGCCCACTTGCCAGATCCTCGAAATCCTTTTTAGCCGCTTCATTGCGCACCGTGCCGATTACCGTATGTCCTGCCTCCAACGCAGCCAGCGCAAAGGCGCGGCCAAATCCGGAAGTCACTCCGGTAATCAAAAATGTCATGCTGCCTGTGTCATTCACGTTGTATCCTTTCAAGCGGGTTTGCGGGTTTGCCGGTCTGCAGATTACGGGAGCTCAAATCGCTCCCGGTGTGGCATCATCATGCGCCACCGGGCCGTTGATTCCAATGCCCGTTCTTCTGGCATTCTTGCCCAAACCTGTTTCAAGCCTTGTTCAGCTTCGCGCCGGAAAACCTTTACCGATGACAGCATCACGTTCGCCTAATGCAGGGCAAATACAGCAGATGGTCAGCCTGCTGTACCAGCTTGCGCCCAATGAAGGCTATAACCTTTCGCCGCTTGCCAATGTCAGGTTCCTGCGCTCGAACCGGCCGCTGAGCGTGACGCCGGTGTTGTACGACCCCGGCATCATCATCGTCTGCCAGGGATGCAAGCGCGGCTACCTGGGCGACCAGGTCTATGTCTACGATGCGCAGCATTACCTGGCCGTGTCCGTCCCGGTGCCCTTCACCATGGAGACCGATGCCAGCGCGGAGCAACCGCTGCTGGCGATTTATTTCCGGCTCGACTTCGACATGCTGGCCGATCTGCTGCTGCAAATGGATGGACAAGGCGCAGCGGATGCGGCGCCCAAGGGCATGTTCGCAACAGTCATGGATGCGCGCATGTCGGCTTCGGTGCTGCGCTTGCTGCAGGCGATGACCGAGCCCATGGAAGCCAGGATCCTGGGGCCTGCCCTGGTGAAGGAAATCTACCTGCGGGTCTTGACCGGCGACCAGGGTGCATCGATGCGCGCGGCGCTGCTCAACGAGGGGCAGTTCGGCAAGGTGGCCAAGGCCATCCGCAGGATTCATGCCTCGTATCGCGACAAGCTCGATGTCGAACTGCTAGCCGGCGAGGCCGGCATGAGCACACCGTCGTTTCACGCGCACTTCAAGCTTGTCACCTCCACCTCGCCAATGCAGTACCTGAAATCGACCCGTCTTCATCAGGCGCGTTTGCTGATGGCCCGGCAAGGCTTGGGTGCCGCCAGCGCCAGTGCCCAGGTTGGCTATGAAAGCGCTTCGCAATTCAGCCGCGAATTCAAGCGACTGTTCGGCAGCACACCCGTCAAGGAAGTTGAACGGATGAAACAGGCATTTGCCTTGCCTGATCCCGGGCCGGCCTCGATGTCGAATTCGGCATGGGGAATGCACTACGTCTCATCGCATTGAATTGGCGATGAGTTGGCGATGAGTCAGCGATCAGTTACGGCGCGTTTCCAGCCTTGAAAAGCGCCAGCTGGGCGGCAAAGGCGCGCTGGTATGCAGGCCGCGCTTCCCCGCGCGCCAGATAATTCCACAGGTTGGGGTAGTCTTCCAGCATGCCGGTGTCCTTTACTCTGAGCAGCACCATCACCATCATCAGGTCGCCGGCACTGAAGGCGCCATCGAGCCAGGGCGCATCGCCCAGGCGCCGGGAAAGTTCGGCCAGGCGCACCCGCACGCGCTGCTGCACGGCAGGCAGGCGTTGCGGATACCAGGGCTGGCCAGCCTCCAGCAGCCCGGTCATTTCGAGCTCGACAATGGGCGGCTCGACCGTATTAAGCGCAGCAAACATCCACATGATGGCGCGCATGCGGGCATCGGGTTCGGTACTCAGCAAGCCAGGATGATGCTCGGCCAGATGAAGCACGATCGCGCCTGATTCGAACAGGACAAGCCCGCCTTCTTCATAGACAGGAATCTGCCCGAACGGATGCAGCGCCAGATGCGCTGGCTGTTTCAGCGCAGCGAACGATACCTGGCGCACCAGGCAAGCCTGACCCACTTCTTCCAGCGCCCAGCGCACACGCATGTCGCGCGCCACGCCCTGGCCGCCATCGGGCGAATCTGCAAAGACGGTGAGGGTGGGGGTCATTGGAATGGACATGGCGTCTCTCCTGTCGTTCGGTGAGCGTCAAGATTAGCGCAACAGGCTCGACCTGCAAAGCCAGCAGAGATGAATCGGGGTGAAAATGGCACGTATTGGTTTGTGGCACCGACACGCCAGTCATCGGACAACGCCGCTGACAGATTTTTAGCGTACAGTTTCGCCATCTGCAATCGCTGGTCCAAAGGTTTTCAACATGAACGATCCTCTACAACGTCCTGCGCGCCGATTTGTGGTCATGGGAGTGAGCGGATGCGGCAAAAGCGCCATCGGCAAGCTGCTGGCCAAACAACTGGGTGTCACCTATGTGGAAGGCGATGATGCCCACCCGCCGGCCAACATCGCCAAGATGGCCTCCGGCACAGCCCTTGATGACGACGACCGGCGTGCCTGGCTGCTGCAATTGCAAGGACGTTTGCGCCATGCACATGAGCAGGGCGAAAGCATGGTGCTGTCCTGCTCGGCGCTCAAGCTCAGCTATCGGGATCTGCTGCGCGAAGGTGATCCTGCACTGGTGTTCCTGCATCTCGACGGCAGCCCCGCGCTGATCGCCGAGCGCATGGCCGCGCGCAAGCATCACTTCATGCCGCCTTCCCTGCTGCAGAGCCAGTTCCGCGATCTGCAACCCCTGCAACAGACCGAGCTGGGCAGCCGCTTCGATATCGACCGCAGCGAGACGGCGATTGTCGCCGACATGCTGGGCTGGATTGCAAGCCGTTTTCCTGTTGCACGCTGAGGCCGCATAACGCACCGGCAGGTTCCAGGTGACAGCGGATTGCTGCCGGTTTGTCGGCGCCACCGGTTGGTGTCAGTCGTCCTTGCCATGGTTGCCGCTTCTCACCCGCGCAGTGCCATGGATTGCAGGCCGATGCAATGCCTCGCCCACGCAGACGTGAACATCAGGTCAGCGGCCGAATCGCCAGCGTCGCCTCGAAATGCGCAATCAGCGCCTGCACCTTGGGCGCATGCTGACGCGCCCGCTGCCAGACGATATGCAGCGGCAAGCCAGGTGTGGCCAGGCGCGGCAAGACCTGCTTCAAGCGGCCGTCGCGGATCTGCTGTTCCACCAGCCAGGTCGCAAGCTGGGCAATGCCGAGCCCCGACTCCACTGCCGCCACCTGGGCTTCGGCCTGGCCCAGCACGATGCGGGCGTTGACATGCTGGCGCACGGGCGGCTTTTCGCCTTCCTTGATCAGCCATGCTGCGGTACTGCCATCGGCCCGCCCATACAGCACCGTATCGTGCTTGAGCAGTGCTTCCACCGACGCCGGCTTGCCAAACGCGTGCAGATAGGCTGGCGCCGCGCAAAAGATCAGTTCCTCGTGCCCGAGATATTTGTGCGCCACGGCCGCCGGCCAGCTGTCGTCGCCACCGATCCTGACCACCACATCGATGCCGTCTTCCACGACATCGACAAAGCGGTCGGTAAACGAGACGTGTGGCATGACCTGCGGATGCTTGTCCGCAAACGCCAGCAATGCGGCAAACGCCTGGATGCGCCCAAAGGTGGCCGGCAAATCGACGCGCAAGCGCCCTGCGGCAATCACCTGCTCGGCTGCCATCGCCCGCTCGGCTGTCTCCAGTTCATCGAGCACGCGCACGCACACCTTGTGGAAAACATCGCCGGCGTCAGTGAGGTCGAGCCGGCGTGTGGTGCGCTCGAACAGCTGCTTGCCCAGGCGGCTTTCCAGCCTCCCCACCGCTTTTCCGACCGCCGATTTGGTCAGGTTCAGACGTTCCGCGGCGGCGGTGAAACTGCCGGCATCGGCCACAGCCACGAATGTCGCCAGGCCTTTCAAGCGTTCTGCAGCATTCAACATGGACTCCGTGTAGAAATGAATTCGCCAATCGCCGGGAAATAATATCCGTAAAGCGAACTGGCATCTCCTATATCATGCAAGCTGTCTTTCTTGGAGTCAAGTTTCATGAGCAATGCAAAATCCCTCGATCCGGCACCAGTTTCCAGCGCTGCACGCTCGACAGCCGCGCCGGCTGCCGCTGTCAAAGGCAATGCGCTGTCGATCGCCATCCTGGCGGTGGCCGCCTTTGTCATCGTGACGACTGAATTCCTGATCGTCGGTCTGCTGCCTGCACTGGCGCGCGACCTCGGCATTTCCGTCACCACCGCTGGCCAGTTCGTGACGCTGTTTGCGGTGGTCGTCATGCTGTGCGGGCCGTTCCTGACTGCGGGGCTTGCCAATGTCGAGCGCAAGCGGCTGTTCATCGCCATCCTGGTGCTGTTTGCTGCCTCCAACGCATTGGCGGCGATGGCCACCAATGTCTGGATCCTGGCGATCGCCCGCCTGCTGCCGGCATTGGCATTGCCGGTGTTCTGGGGTACGGCCAGTGAAACGGCAGCGAAGATCGCCGGTCCTGGCAATGGCGGACGTGCCGTTTCGCAGGTTTATCTGGGGATTTCGGCCGCCATGCTGTTTGGCATTCCACTGGGCACGCTGGCCTCCACGGCAATTGGCTGGCGCGGCGCCTTTGCACTGCTGGCAGGATTGTCGCTGCTGATTGCCGCCCTGATGTACCTGAGCATGCCAACCGTGAAAGCCGGCGCCCCGGTGCGCATGGCCGAGCAGGCAAAAATTCTCAAGAGCCCCTTTTTCCTCGCCAATGTGGTGCTGTCGGTGCTGGTCTTTACCGCCATGTTTACGGGTTATACCTACCTGGCCGAGATGCTGGAAAAATCAGCCGGCATCGCGCCAGGCCAGGTGGGCTGGTGGCTGATGGGCTTTGGCGCCGTCGGCTTGATCGGCAACTGGCTCGGCGGCATGTGGGCCGACAAGAAGCCGCTGAGGACAACCGCGCTGTTTTGCCTGATGCTGGCAATCGGCATGGGACTGACAATGCTGCTGGCTGGCGCAAGCATCTGGTTTGCCATCGGCTTGGGCATCTGGGGCATTGCCAACACGGCGCTGTATCCGGTTTGCCAGATCCGTGTCATGAAGGCGGCCTCGCAAGCGCAGGCGCTGGCCGGCACCATCAATGTGTCGGCGGCCAATGGCGGCATTGCGCTTGGCGCCGTAATTGGCGGTCTGAGCATTGCGCACTGGGGTCCAGGCAATATCGGCTATATCTCCGGTGTGATTGCCTTGCTCGCTGCACTGGCCGCACCGGTGGTGGCGAAACTGGCGCACAAGGCCTGAGAACTGCCTGGCGGCTTGCTCATCCGATCGGCCTGCAGCGTGCGCGCTCACGATCTTGCGCATCTTCTTCGCGCAAGGACAGCCAGGTTTTCCAAAAAAGCGCCACCGCAACGGTGGCGCTTTTCATTTCGGCTGCACCCCGTCGTGGCGCAGGATATGCTGATGCAATTCCATCGTCAGCGTTTCGATCCGACCTACCAGGGTATTCGTCAATGCGGTCAGATCGGTGTTTTGCCGTAGCAGCGTGAGCATGTCGTTTGCATGTTGCGCGGCAATGCTGGCCAATGCATCGCGGTGTTCCGCGTCGGCCGCCGTGCCAGCCTTGTCGCGCTGCGCTTGCCGCGTTTGCGCCAGCAAGATCAAGGGCGCGGCGTAAGCGGCCTGCAGGCTGAAGGCAAGATTCAACAGGATGAACGGGTACAGGTCGAAGTGCAGCAGACCACTGACGTTGGCGACAATCCAGCTCACCACGATGATCGTCTGCGCTCCCAGGAACAAGGGTGTGCCAAAAAAACGTGCAAACGCTTCGGCTTGCCTGGCGAAGCGGTCATTGCCAAAAGTGGAGGCCAGATGTGCGTGGGCGCGGTGGAAGCGCAAATGATCGACTGGCTTGCCGGCCGGCACGACGCTGGGATCGGACTTGGGGTTCATGGCATTGCTCCGGATGGTGGCATGCAGCGATCCGGCAGCCACGAACGGCAGCCCGACCAGTCGTGCACACGAAAGCGCTGAGCATACACCACAGCCCCTTGCTGCCAGCATGAATCAGGGCTTGAAGCGTTTGCTCAAGCCCGACGCACCGGCCAGGCCAAACCGCCAGGGCATCTCTACCGCCTTGGAAATACCGATGCGCGGTCCCTCCAACACTGCAGACCGGGACGAAGCTTTCGAAAGTGAAAATGGCGGCAGTGTCACAGCCAGGCCGTTATGGCCGGCATGGATGCCCAGGGCCTGGCTCAAGCGGCCGGGTCCTGCGCACAGCAGGCGCAGGTCTTCCATGCCGCGCCGCTGCTGCATGATGTCAATGCCACTGCTTGGCCACAAGGCGCGCAGCAATACCGCAGCGCCATGTCCCGCAGGGCCGCAGACGATATTCAAACACCAGTGCAGGCCATAGGAGCGGTAGACATAGATGTTTCCCGGTTCGCCAAACATCGCCATGTTGCGCAGCGTCGGGCCGGAAAATGAATGCGAGGCCGGGTCATCGTGCTCGTAGGCTTCCGTTTCGATGATCACGCCGCCAATGCCGTCGACCAGGAAAGTGGCGCCAATCAGGTCCCGCGCGACTGCATAGGCCGGCCTGGTGAAATCGATGTCGCAGCCTGTCATTGCGGCACCGGAATTCGATTGGCCAAGTGCTGGTTGTTTGCTGAAGCGGCAATGCGCTCGATCGTTGTTTGCATGAACTGTTTTACTGATTTCGACCGTGCACCGTTTACTTTGGCAGGTCTCTGCTCGATCTCGAATTGTATATTCAATTTTACTTCGGACGTATTGATGTTCAATTTTTCCATGAAAATCGATCACCAGGCGTGCCCGCTTTTTTCCACAACTCGTGGTGGACATGTTCGCTTTGCGTGCAGCAAGAATGTTGCGGACGGTATTAAGGGAAAATCAGCGAGAGAGCATCGCCAGGCTGGCTCCGGCAGATGCCGGCAATTGTCCAAACCGCATTGTCGTATGTTATGAAACAATCCTGTCCAGGGCTGCATTGTCGCAAACGACGCAGAGATGGAAAATTGCCAGTAATTCAGCCAATTGAAGAAACAGTTGGCAACACGCTCAACAAGGATTTCTTTTCATTCCACTCTTTGTAGGACAGCAATGTCCATTGTTTCTGAGTGAGCGATGAATTTCTTTTGTCCAAAGGCTTGATTTGTCCTTCCTTGAACTCGGCGTCCATGATCATCTGGACAATTTTTTCCGAATACTTCATTGCTTCGCTGATGTTCGGACCGCCAGGGGCGAATCCCATCGCCGCATCGCCCACCAGATGGAATGTCTGGCCAGTATCATCATCCTTGGCACTGAGTCCTTTCATTCCGAAATAACTGTGTTTTCTGTAGACCGGTACAAAAATAATCTCGCCTTTTTCGGTTTTGACGGCATCGGCAAATTTGTCAAGGTTCTTTTCAAAATCTTTACATAGGGCTTGCAGGGCTTCCGGCCGGCTGTATTTGTCAACGCCTTGCGCTGAAAGTTCAAATGCTGCCAAGGCAGTTTTCAAGGCCTGGGGTGATCCGTGCTGCTTGAAAAAAGCGTTCAAGCCGTCTCCCACCTGAGTTTTGAATCCGCGGATGTCCTTGAACCCATTCAAATAGGGATCGAATTTTTGCAGACTGGAATCTTGCGCACGTTGCTGCTTGTTTAAATCGATCAAGCCGGCGAATGAAATTTTCATCAGATCGATGAATTCCTCTGGTTTCTTGATACCTGATTTTTTCAACGCAGACAAGCTCATTGGCGTCTTTGTGCCCGTATCGGCTTGCTCGGCATCGATTGGCTGCAAACCGGTGTAGCAAACGATGCAGCGTTCTACCAGGCTGGTTTTTGGTTTCTGGAACTCGCCGCCGAAAAAGATGTTCGTTCTGGAATTGCTGTTGTAGCCATCTGCCAGGAATACATGCTTTGCCTCAGCTGCAGGGGATTTTTCATAATCAAACTTTTCGTGCTTTTCAATCAGGAGATGGTGCATCTCATGCTGATCGATTCGATCCTGCAAAGAATTTTCAATAGACCGAATGCTCATCGTCTTGTCGTTGACCGTCACAATGTGCCGCCGCACCCGCTCGTCCCTGGCCTTGTACCAGATGATCTGCTTGGCGCTTTCTTCCGGATTTTCCTTGGCCTTGTCCAGCAAACTCAACACGCACTGCAGTCCAGCCGGCCCCTCGCCAATGACCGTTGCCTTATCAGGCTGCGCCGTGAAAGTCTTGCCGCTTTTAAAGTGATGTCTGGCAAATTGCATCTTGTCCAATCCCGATGCATTGGCCTGCGCCATACCCGACGATTTCGCCGGTCGAATTGGATTCTGTCGCAGGAGCAAGGACATGGTGCTGCCAGCGCCCTGGCCTGGCTTTGCTTGGGAAACATGATCCGTTTTCGAGGACCCTGCGAGCTTGGTGATTGTCGAACTTGTCTGAGCAGACGGCGTCTCGATTGGATTGGACTCTTGCGGGGAGAACGCAGGATGCAGGCTGGAAGCGGTCAGTCCAGACAAACTCTTGCTCATTATTTTGCCTCGATAAATGCGATCCTGCATTTTCCGTCGTTTTCGATAGGACAAACGCTCCTAATGTGTGGGTGGTAACAAATGCGATTTGGTTCCGAAAATTTTTATTTGGCGTCAGGACGTTTTACTGTTTGATTTGCAGCTCGTTAGACGTCGCTGGTTATACGGTCCATACTCTGCGATACCATACGGCGGTATCAATCAGCAGACATGATCAAGGTGCCATGAATGAAGTCTGGATCATCTGAAGCTCATTGTTTTTCTTGCGTTCGATGTCACAGAGGTACCCCTTTGCGTGTTATTCCAGTTTTCCCTTTTCCTCATTCATGCCATCCATGATGCGCACCGAACTAGGCAGCCTGACCTCCCTGCGCTTTTTTGCGGCCCTGGCGATCGTGGTCCATCATTGCAATGGCGTATTCTGGCCAGCGAAAAATCTCGGTCCGCTCGATGCCGGCGTGTCGTTCTTTTTTGTCCTCTCCGGATTCATCCTGACTTACGCGCACAGCGGCATGCCGGCCGGGGCGGCAAGCCGCTGGGCTTTTTATCGTGCGCGCCTGGTACGCATCTTCCCGCTGCACCTGCTGACGCTGGCGCTGACCATGGTTCTGGTCGATGTGCCGGAACCGTTCGATGCGCGGGTGCTGGCAGCGAATGCCTTGCTGCTGCATGCCTGGATACCGCTGGACCGTTATTTTTTTTCGTACAACTATGTCTCGTGGAGCATTTCCACCGAACTGTTTTTTTATCTGCTGTTCCCTTTTCTCTTGCACACCGGCAGAGCACGTTTGCGTGCCTGTTTTTTCGGCACGCTGCTGCTGGTCGCGGCGCTGGCGGTGGCCAGTTATCTTGGCCACCTGCCGTCGTGGCAAACCACGCACGACCATTTGTCGGCCACAGGGCTTTTGTACACCAATCCGCTGGCGCGGCTGGCTGAATTCGTGCTGGGCATGCTGGCGGCGCGCGTCTATCTGCGCCGCTGTCAGGCGGCCCCCGTCATTGCTGGCAGCGCGCCATGGTCGCTGCGCTGGACCTTGGCCGAATTGGCTGCCGTGCTGATGTTTGGCCTGGCCTATGCTTATCTGCTGTCGAGTTTTGCGCCAGTCATCCATCAAGCCATGCTCAGTGCCGGCGCCACCACAATTGGGCTGGCCGGTGCTGCCGAAGAAATGGCCAGGCTGTCAGCGCTGAGTCCCGCCGCCGCAATGGTGGTAGATGAATGGGCCAACCATGTCGGCATGACGCCGTTTGCCGTGCTGCTGATTTATGTATTTGCCCGGCAGCGCGGCGTTCTCTCCCGGCTGTTGAGCCTGACGCTGCTGCGGCGGCTGGGCGAAATCAGCTTTGCCCTGTATCTGGTTCACCAGATCGTGCTGCGTCTCTTTCAGCAGCATGGCGCCAGCGCCGGGGCGTTGAATTTCAGTCTTTACCTGCTGCTGTGCCTGCTGAGCGCAACCGCCCTGTTTCATCTGGTCGAACAACCGGCGCGGCGTTTTCTGCGCCGCGCCCGATTGCCGCATAATGCTTCGGGTAAGATCGCTGCTTGACCTTTTCCACCACCGACCATGCTTATCCGCCGCGCGCTTGAAACCGATTTCCCGGCCATGTGGCCGATTTTCCAGCAAGTCATTGAAGACGAATCAACCTATGTCTTTGCCGCCTCGACCAGCGCGGCCGACGCCCACGATTACTGGTTTGCGCCTGGCGTGACGTCCTGGGTAGCCGAAGACGAAGGGCTGGTCGTGGGCATGTACAAGCTGGTGCAAAACCAGCGCGACCTGGACGCCCATGTCGCCAATGCCTCGTTCATGGTCAGCCCGCGCTGCAGCGGCAAAGGTCTTGGCCAGATGCTGGGACGTCATTGCCTGCTCGAAGCCCGGCGCGCCGGTTTTTTGGCCATGCAGTTCAATTTTGTGGTCAGCAGCAACACGGCCGCCGTCGCATTGTGGAAAAAGCTTGGCTTCCATATCGTCGGCACCCTGCCCAGGGTCTTCGACCATGCATCGCTGGGTCTCGTAGACGCTTACGTCATGCACCGCTTCCTGGACGATATCGAACTCCAGGGCACACTCCAGATGCGCGCACTTTAACTGCGGCTGGCGCTCAACGTACCTGCTGCAACAGCGAGCATGATCATCGCAATCGCCAGCCACTGCACGGCCAGCAGCTTCTCGCCAAGGATGAAGTAACCGGCCAGTGCCGCCAGGGCTGGCGCGGCACTGAGGAACATGCCGAACAGGCGCGCGGGCAGGACACGCAGCGCCCGCATTTCCAGCGCATACGGCAGCGCGCTCGACAGTGCCGCGATGGCAAGACCCGTTGCCAGCACCGATGGACCAAGCAGCAAGGTCCCGGCCTGCCACAGACCAAGCGGCATGATCAGCACTGCCGCCACCACCATGCCCCATGCCACTGCATCCATGCTGGCGGCGCTGGAAAGTCGTTTGCCAAAGACGATGTAGGCCGCCCATGAGGCTGCGGCGCCACCGCACAGGCAATGCCGACCGGGTCGAGAGGGGCGCTGACGGCATGCAGCGGCAACAGCAGCCAGAGGCCTAACAGTGCAACGAGAAAACTGGCAAAGTCGGCCGGACGGCGCGCACTGAACAGCACCACCGCAAGCGGGCCAAGCACTTCGATGGCCACTGCAATCCCGATTGGAATACGCGCAAAGGCCTGGTAAATCAGCAGATTCATCAAGCCCAGCACAGCGCCGTAACAGAGGACGTTGAAGAAATGGCCGCTGACCGGTGGCCGGCGCCAGGCACGCCGGATCAGCACCAGCAGGCATGCTGCCATGCCGATGCGCAGCGTGGTCATGCCTGCCGCACCGACCAAGGGGAACAGATGTTTGGCAAATGCCGCGCCGATGTTCTGGCTCATCAGGGAAGCAAGGACAGCGACGATGCCTATCCAGGTCTGTTTGTTCGGGCGCGTTGCAGAAGTCATGCCGGCGATTATAACGGCGCTGCGCAGCGTGCCTGCATCGGCAGGCGCTTGTTGGGAAGACGCCGCCGACTATTTGCAAGCCTTGCTGAAACGCTGCTGGCAGACGTTTCCAATGATTTCGGCACACAGAGGAATATGCCTGCGGCACGGCACGGATGAATTCTACCTCACCGCACCTCGATGCAGCGCCGCCCGGCCCGGCCCGGCATCATCGCGCCAAGCCGCGCTGTTTCATCAAGCCTGTTCTTGCGGCTCCGGCCCACGTGTCGGCGCCGATGGCTGGCTCAGCTTGACAGTACGCCCTTCACGAGCCGAGCGGTAGATTGCTTCGACGATGCGCTGATCCTGCAATCCCTCTTCACCCGGCGTGTGTGGCTTGCGGTTGTTGCGCACGCAATCGGCCATGTGGTCCATCATCCTGGCGAACTGGTCGCTGCTGTCGATGTCGATGTTTTCCTTGACCTCGTGCTTGTCGACCACGCGCGACACCGCAAGCTTGATGCCGCTGTAGCTGAAAGCAGGACTGAGTTCCGCCCAGCCTGTGGGCCCCTGCACGCGCAGGAATTTCGAGGTATGGACATTGTAGGAAGACGTTGCAGTGGCCACAAGGCCACTGGGGAATTTCAGAATGAACTGCACCGATTCCTCGACTTCACGGAAACGCGGGTCATTCGGATTGTTGACGACCGTGCCCATCACTTCGCTTGGTTCTTCACCCGAGATGAACCGCGCCGCGTTGATGCAGTAGATTCCCACATCGGGCAATGGGCCGCCGCCCGCCAGCGCTTTCTTCTGACGCCACTGGTTAGGGTCACCCTGGTTCTGGCTATTGACGGCAATGATTTCACGCAATGGACCAAAACGGTTTTCCTTGACCATCTTGACGATGGCGCGGTCGTTGCCCTCATACTGGCTGCGGTAGGCGATCATCAACTGGCGTCCGGCAGCCTTGCAGGCGGCAATCATCTTTTCGCAGTCGGCAGCGCTGGTGGCCATCGGCTTTTCACACAAAATGTGTTTGCCGGCGCGTGCGCCGCGCAGGGTGAACTCCATATGCATGCTGTTGGGCAGCACGATGTAGATCACCTGGACTTCAGGATTGTCGGCCAGCTTGTCGAAGCTTTGATAATCATGGATGGCTTCCTCGCGGATGTTGTACTGGCGCGCCACTTTCATTGCCTTGTCACGGTCGCCACTGACCAGCGCCACCGGTTTGCAATGGCGCGACTTGGCCATGGCGGGCAGGATCTCGTTCAACGCCAGACGGCCAAGGCCGACTATGGCAAAACCCACGCGCTCGGACCAGGCGTCGGGTTTGGGCGACTCTTCGGGCTTTTCGGTCGAGGCAAAAATCGGCGGGAAGGTCACTACAGGTGGCGATGCCTGCGCAGCCGCCAGGGAAGCCAGGCCAGCGCCGCCGACCCCGGCGGCAAGCTGTCCGGCACGCCGCAGAAAATGCCTGCGCGGATTGGTGGCTGTCGAGGCATTGGCTTGATCTGATGAAGGTGTCAGGTCCTGTCCTGGAAGAAGGGATTTTTTCATTGTGGATGATCCGTTAGGTAATTGGCTGAGCGAAGAGCCCGGGCGTGGCTGGATCGCTTCACGATAACGGCAATGAATGTCTGGTTCTACCAGACGATGATTCGACTGTTTGTAGGAAAGCGGGAGTAAATGCAGCAGGTTCCCTTCCCTGCTGCATTGACGGGCAGTTTTCTGGTCAGCGGGTCTTGAGCTTGTCCATCAAGGCAGCGAGCATGGCGCTCGACGCAGGCGTGCCGTTTTCGGTGGCGGCGCCGTCGAGCTGTTCATCTTCATCGGCATATTCCGCCGCCAGGTCTTTCCAGCCTTTGCTGCTGGCGAAGGTGGCGAATTCCTCGCCGGCTTCCAGCACCATGAGCTTGTCTTCCTGCAGGGCTGGATCGCCAAGGCCGAAGTCCGGGCCGACATAGCCAAGCTGGCGCAGGCGCGCGAGGATCTGCCTCTGCACAGCCGGGTCTTCGTGAATTTCATTATTGCGTGAGCGTGCCGCCAGCGCGATGTACACATCGATGACTCCATATCCCTCATCGAAGATATGGATGTTTTCTATGTTGCAGGGCTGGCCTGACGCATCGACTACCTGGAACGGGCCGCTGAGCTGGATGGTGTTTTCATTGTTCATGCGCTAAAGCGTACACCAAGCGGACGCAGTCTTCACCTAAAAACACGGAGTTTTTTTCAATCTGGCTCAACAAAATCGAACCATATTACTGTTTTGATCATTTCACGACTTGCGCTCGAGCCGCTCCTGCAGAAATGCCAATACCGCACCTTCCTCCGCAGTCAAGGTATCGAGTTCCTTGCGCAATTTTTCACTGGTACGCTGCTTGATCGCATTGAGGGTGGTGCCGTCGAGATAGGCGTCGAGCACGGTGGGATGCACATAACATTTGCGGCAGATGGCGGGCGTGTTGCCGAGTTTTTTCGCTACCGATTCAATTGCCAGCACGATGTTCTTCTTGGCCTGGGCTTCGGAATCGAAGGCTTCGAATTCCTGCAGCGCCAGGGCCGCAAGCACCGTGCCCGACCAGGTGCGAAAATCCTTGGCGGTATATTCTTCGCCAGTGGCCTGGTGCAGGTAATCGTTGACGTCGGCTGAACCGATGGTGTGGCGCTCGCCCTCGTCGTCGATGTACTGGAACAGTTCCTGACCGGGCAGCTCGCGCATGCGCTTGATGATGCGCGCCAGCCGCGCATCGCTGAGCTTGATGGCATGGTTGACGCCGCTTTTGCCGCGAAAGGCAAACTCGACCTTCGCACCGCTGATCTCGACATGCTTGTTGCGCAGGGTGGTCAGGCCAAACGATTTGTTGGTGCGCGCGTATTCCTCATTCCCGATGCGCATCATGGTGGCCTGCAGCAGGTAGACCAGCGTCGCCAGCACCTTTTCGCGCGGCAGGCCAGGCAGCGACATGGCGGCATCGACCTTCCTGCGCAGTGCCGGCAGTGCGCGTCCGAAGCCGATCATGCGGTCATACTTGAGTTCATCGCGCACGCTGCGCCAGCGCGCGTGATAGCGGTATTGCTTGCGCTGCTTGACATCGCGGCCGGTGGCCTGGATGTGGCCGTTGGCAGAGGGACAGATCCAGACCTCGGTCCAGGCCGGCGGAATGGCCAGTTTGTTGATGCGCTCGATCACCTCGGCGTCGCGCACTGCCTTGCCATCCTTGTCGAAATAATCAAAGCCTTTTTTTGCCGGCTTGCGCGTGATGCCCGGCTTGTCGTCATGGACGTAACGCAAACCCACCTGGCGCGCCGAGGCTTTCGCATCCTCTTCGGCACTCGGCGTCGGGGTGGCGGGAACGGTGGCGATGGCAGCGGTTGAATTGGACGATTTGGACATGGAGGATAGTGTAGAAGAGCCGCAACGCGGGGAATTGACACTTGCCAAGAAACCGTTCCATGAATCGAGATTTCAGTTGGAAGATTAATCAATATTGCTTATACAGTCACGTATGGAAAATCCGCCTCCTCAGTACCAGCGAATTCGCTGACCAGCGCCTGTAGCTAAACAATGGGCTTGCCTATCTCCTGTTGAATTGAATGTCATAATGATGAGCCGGAACCACTCCCGCGCCCATTCACTCCAGGAATCATGTCACTCTCACTTCAGCAGTTGCAACTGTTCCAGCGCGACGGCGTGCTGGTGTTGCGCAATCTGGTCGATGCCGCTACCTGCCAGCGCATGCTCGAGGTCACGCAAAACCATTTGCTGCATGCAGTCGCCCCACTCGAATATGAAGCCCAGGTTGGTTACGAAGGCGCGCCCAGCTCGCTCGATGCGGCCGGCGGCCTGACTGCCCGGCGCTTGCGCCAGGCCTATGAGCGCGATCCGTGTTTCCATGACTGGGCCGAGGATGCCGCACTGGTGACCATGCTGGGACAAATTTTTGAAGAACCGGTTTGCCTGTCGCTGTCACACCATAACTGCGTGATGACCAAGCATCCCGATTTCGGCACCGCGACCGGCTGGCATCGTGACATCCGCTACTGGTCGTTTGCGCGCAATGAACTGGTGTCGGTGTGGCTGGCCCTGGGCGATGAAACCTCCGGCAATGGCGGCCTGAAATTCCTGCCTGGCTCGCACACAATGAACATTGCCCGCGAGCGCATGGATGACCTCGATTTCCTGCGCCCGGAGCTGGCGGAAAACCAGCGCCTGTTCGAGCAGTTGGTAACCCCGACCCTGCACCAGGGTGATGTGGTGCTGTTCCACAGCGGCCTGTTCCATGCAGCCGGGCGCAACAACAGTACCCGGGTCAAGGCCTCGGTGGTGTTCGCCTATCACGGCCAGAGCAATCCGCCGACGCCCGGGTCGAAGTCGGCGGCGGGGGGCGACATCTTGCTGCCAGGTCCCGCCCAGCCCTAATCGGCCAGCAAACGCCAGGGTTGTTCCTGGCGCCAGCGCGGGATCCACTCCGGCGGCATGACCATTGCCAGGGCGCCGATATCGGTGACGAACTTGCCCAGCACCGCCGCGCTGATCTGCACGCCCCTGGTCACCGGTGGCAGCCGGCTGGTGATTTCATGCAGCACGATTGGTGCAAGCCAATCGGCATGGTGTTCCCAGACGCTGCCGCCAATGACGAACAGGCTGGTGTCAAGCGTGGCGGCAACGTTGTACAAACCACGTCCGAACCATTGCGCCGCTTCGGTGGCAATCGCCTTGGCCTGCGGCTCGCCCTTGCGCGCCGCGCCAAATGCGTCGGCGGTCGACTGCCCCAGCCGGGTGCCCAGATTGCGGCCCGAGATCAGGCTTTCCAGGTCGCCCAGATTGCCGCAGCCACAAGGCGCCTTCGATGCTGCATCCATCAACTGGTGACCGGCGTGTCCGGCATTGCCTGCCTTGCCGTTGAGGATATTGCCATCCACGCACAGGCCAAAACCGATGCCGGTGCTCCAGGTGACATACACGCAGTTGGGCACATCGAGCGCCGCGCCAAAGGTGCGTTCGCCAATCAAGGCACCGACGCAATCGTTCTTGATCACCACGTTGTCATACTGCTCGCGCAGGACTGCTTCCAGCGGAATGGCAATCCAGTCGTTGGGCAGGTCCGACTGCGCCGACAGGCCGCCGCAGATGTTCGGGGTGGACACGGCCAGCATACCGCCCTGGTCGACAAACGGCCCGGCCGACGCCACGCCGACCTGGCGCAGGCTGTCGTGCGACACGCCGGCCTGGTCGCAGGCTTGCTGCAGCAGCGCCACGCCCTGCTCGGCCAGCGCCCGTTCGCTGCCGGTCTTGGCAGTCGGTGCGCTGAGCCGCACCAGCGGGCCATGTTCATTGGCGACGATGGCGGCGATCTTGGTGCCGCCGATATCGAGTGCGCCGATCAGTGTTGAAGTCATGTTGTCTCTTTCATCAGTATGCGTCATCCCATGGGATGGAAAGGCGCGCGGCGCACTGGATCAGGCCGACCATGCTGTAGGTCTGCGGGAAATTACCCCACAGCTCGCCGGTGTCGGGCGCCACATCCTCGGACAGCAGGCCAAGGTGGTTGCGCTTGGAGAGCACCATTTCAAACAGTTCGCGCGCGCGTTCGGTCTCGCCCATTTGCGCCAGCGCCAGGATCCACCATTGGGTGCAGACCAGAAAGGCGGTTTCGGGCAAACCGAAATCATCTTCTTCATCGTAACGCAGCAGGAAGTCGCCGCGCTTCAAATATTTTTCCACTGCCCGCACGGTGCCGACAAAGCGGGCATCCTTGGGGTCGAGGAACTGGAATTCGGCCATCAGCAGCAGGCTGGCGTCGAGCCGGTCGCCACCAAAGGTGGAGACAAAGCTGCCCAGCGTTTCATTCCAGGCCTGGGCGCAGATTGCCTGGTGAATCATGGCGGCCTGCTCGGTCCAGTACACCGCGCGCTCGGGCAGCTTGATCTGGGTGGCAATCGATGCCAGGCGGTCGCAGGCGGCCCAGCACATCAGGCTGGAGAACGTGTGCACGCGCTTCTGGCCGCGCAGCTCCCAGATGCCGGCATCGGGCGTGTTGTAGTTCAACACTGCCTCCTCACCGAGGCGCTCGAGATCATGGAACATTTGCCGGCCGGCGGGACGCTCGAGGCGATGATCGAAGAAGGCATGGGTGGCAGCCAGCACGGCGGAGCCGAACACGTCGTTCTGGATCTGGTAATAGGCCGAGTTCCCCAGACGGACCGGACCCATGCCGCGGTAACCGGCCAGGTGCGGCATGCTTTCCTCGATCAGCGCATCTTCGCGGCGAATGCCGTAGCACGGCTGCAGCGGCGCGTCGCGCGTGTCGGCAATGATGTTGAGGATGTAGTCGAGATAGCGCTCCATGGTGTCGGTGGCGCCCAGGCGGTTCAGGGCATTGACGACAAAGTAGGCATCGCGCAGCCAGCAGTAGCGGTAGTCCCAGTTGCGCCCGCTGTTTTGCGCTTCGGGAATCGAGGTGGTGACCGCGGCAATGATGGCGCCGGAGTCGTCGAAGGCATTGAGCTTGAGCGTGATGGCCGCGCGGATCACCACATCCTGCCATTCGAATGGAATGGCCAGGTTGCGCACCCAGCGGTGCCAGTATTGCACGGTCTGCTCGAGGAAGGAGCGGCCGACTTCGCGCGGCGAGCCGGCCACGGTTTCGTCCGGCCCCATGAGCAGCGTCACCGAGTCCTGCAGGAAGAACGGTTTTTCATGGGTGATGGCGGCAACGGCCGCGTCGGTGGTCAGGCGCATCGAATCGTCCGGACCGACGTAGGTGATGTGGTGGGCGCCGCTGCGGGTCTCGGCGCGTTTTTTGCCGTACTCCATAGCCGGACGCACGCGCAAGGCAATCCGTGGACGTCCGGCGGTGCGGCGGATGATACGTACCAGCATCGAGGGTGAAAACATCCGTCCATGCAGATAGAAGCGCGGGGCAAAATCGGTTACTTCGATGGCGTTGCCGCTGTCGTCGGCAAAACGGCTGACCAGCACCGCCGAATTGCGCTCGTAGGCTTGCTCGACCAGCCTGGCGCCTTCGAACTGGATGTCGATCACGCCGGCGCCTTCGGCCTCGCCCTGCGGCTCGAGCAGGGCGCAGCACAGCGGGTCGCTGTCGAAGGCGGGATAGCACCACCAGACGATGGCGGCATTCTTGTCCACCAGTGCACTGGTGCGCGAATTGCCGATCAAGCCCAGGTCGAGCGTGTTGTGCAGCTTGCCGGGCTTGCCGATGCTGGCGATGTTGCCCAGTGCAGGCGCCGTCACCGGCGTGGCTGGATTGGCCGGCCGAGCGGCTGATGCATTGGTGCTGGAAGATGGTCCTGCCACTGCCGCGGCCGGGACTGTCTCTGTCGTGTTGAGTGATGTCATGCGATCAACCTTCTTTTAGTGTTTCAGTTGGAACGTTCTGCAATGTGCTGGCTGGCCCGGCATGGCTGTCGGCTCTCGATGTGCCCATGTTCTGCAGACCGCCGTCATTGCCGTTGTCGTTGTTGTCAGTGGTGGTATCGATGCCATTGCCTGCACCGGCAGCAGCATGGATGGTGCCCGCCAGGGAAGGCCGCTGGCTGCGCGGCGCCGCTCCAGCACCGGCAGCCTGTGCGTCAGCCAGTGGTGCGATGAGCATGTCGAGCAGGCCGGTGATGTCGTCGTAGCTGTCGACAAAAAATTGCGCCGCGCTGGTATCGGCGTGGCCAACCCGGATTGTCAGCAGGTCGGGGCGGGTCAGGCGAAACACATCTTCATCGGTGACATCGTCGCCCACATATACCACGCTGGCCGCACCGGAGAGGCGCATGAGTTCCTGCAGCGCCCAGCCCTTGTCGACGGCGCCGCGCGGCAGCAGGTTGTAGACAAATTTGCCGCCAATGATGCGTGCCGGCGGCACCAGCGTGTCGAACAATTCCAGCAGACGGGTTTGTGCCAGCTGGGTATTGTGCACATGGCGGTAATGCATCGACAGGGAAAACCGTTTGTCTTCCAGCTGCAGCCCGGGCTCGAAGCGCAGCGGGTCGCTCATCACGCTGCCGATCTGGGCGTGCCAGTCGCGGCACACCGCTTCGAATTCCCGCGCGCGGTTTTCCCAGCCGGGCAAACCTTCCATGCCGTGGTTGCCGATCAGGTAGTCGGCGTTAAATCCCGCACGTTGGCGGATATCGGCCAGCGAGCGCCCGGTGAGGATGGCAACCGGCGCAAAGCGCTGCAAGCGCTGCAAATGCTGGCGCACCAGTTCCGGCAAACCTGCGGCGTCGGGCTGGCTGACGATGGGCGCCAGCGTGCCGTCGAAATCGAAGACGCACAGCACGCCGGGCTGCATGACGGCTTGCAGCCGCTGCACACCAGTGAGGGAAGAGAGCGGCAGCATCTAGACCACCCGCCGCAAGGTACGCCGGCTGTGCGAGTGGATCTTGGCGCTGATGCGTTCGCGCCGGCGCAGGCGCGCGGCGTCGAGCAGCATGCGCCCGGCCCAGCGGTAGACGTTGAAGTCCTTGACCAGCGCGCGCATGCTGCGCATGCGTTCGCGCTGCTCGACTTCCGGCATGGTCAAGGCGCGGAACAAGGCATCGGCGCCCTGCTCGATATGGTAAGGATTGATGATCAGCGCCTCCACCAGTTCGCGCGCCGCGCCGGTGAACTGCGACAGGATCAGCACGCCGCGCTCGTCGTCGCGCGCGGCGATGAATTCCTTGGCCACCAGGTTCATGCCGTCGTGCAGGCTGGTAACGATGCAGACGTCGGACGCACGGAAAAAGCGCATCACCTGGTCAGACTCGACATGTTCGACCTTCAGCAAAATCGGCTTGTAGCTGCCATTGGAATATTTTTCATTGATGTGTTCGGCCAGTGCCCGCACCCGCACTTCCAGGCTCATGTATTCGTCGAGAGAGGAGCGGCTCGGGGCGGCAATCTGCACCATGGTGAACTTGCCGATCATGGAGGGATGCAGCTCGAACATGCGCTCAACTGCCTGCAAGCGCTCCATGATGCCCTTGGTGTAATCGAGCCGGTCCACGCCTATGCCGATCAGCTGGTTTTCCGGCAGGCCGTGTTCGGCGCGCACATCGAGGCGGCACTGGGCAATGTCGGTCTGCTCGGACGGGTCGGGCCAGGCGATCGAGATCGGATACGGCTCGACCTGGGTCAGCTCGCCGCCGTAGGAAATCGTCGAGGCTTCATGCTCAATGCGGGTTTCCAGATAGCGGTCCACGGTCTCAAGGAAGTTCTTGCAGTGCAGCGGGGTGTGGAAACCAAGCAGCGTATTGCCCAGCAATCCCTCGAGGATTTCTTCGCGCCATGGGCAAATACCGAACGATTCCGGGTTCGGCCAGGGAATGTGCCAGAACATGATGATGGTTGCCTTCGGAAGTTTTTCCCGCACCATGCGCGGCAGCAGCGCAAAGTGGTAATCCTGCACCAGCACCACCGGGTCGTCGGTACGGGCCTCGCTGATGACGGCGTCGGCAAAGCGCTGGTTGACCTCGACATACTGTTCCCAATCGGTGGTGCGAAAGACTGGACGCACATGGGCATTATGGCATAGCGGCCACAGCCCTTCGTTGGAGAAACCGTAGTAGTAGCCCTTCTCTTCTTCCTTCGACAGCCAGACCCGGCGCAATGTGTAGGCCGGGTTTTTCGGCGGCACCCGCACACGGTCTTCGCGGTCCACGGTTTCACGATCGGCCGAGCCGCTGCCGTGCGCAATCCAGGTGCCCGAGCAGGCGCGCATGACGGGTTCGACGGCGGTGACCAGGCCACTGGCGGGGCGGCGCACCTCCACGCCTTCGGGCGTGCGGCTGTGGATATACGGCTCGCGGTTCGAGACCACAATGATTTCATCGCCTGCCAATTCATCATGCAGCAGCAGGCGCAGTTTTTCCGGCGTCCAGCCCTGGGCTGCCAGTTCCTGGCCACCGCGCTCGACATTGTATTCATGCAGCAGCGCGCGCAAATCGCCCACCAGCGGCTTGAATTCCGGCGGCGCACCGGTATCCGATGGCTTGTCTTCCTCGCGCCGCAAGATGCCCTTGACGGCCGTGATCCAGCCGCGCCAGCTGACATGGGCAACAAACACCGTGATCAGTGAAACCACCACGGCCATCAAGGCAAACAGGGCAATGACATAATTCTTGGCATCGCTGCTGCGCCGCTCGATGTAGCGCATGTCATGAACCAGGATCAGCGTGCCCAGCACATCGGCGCCTTCCTTGAGCGAGCTGGCGGTCACATGGACGGTGCCGCCTGCCAGGTCGACCAGGCTCTGGTTGAGGTCATTGGGCGCCTGCGGTGCGCGGCAGCCCAGCGTGGCGGGATAGGTGGTGGTGTGATACAGCAGCTTGCCGCCGGGGTCGCAAAAGGCCAGCGCAAACAGGCGCCCATCCTGCACCGAACGGTCGAACAGCTGGTTGATCTTGCGCTGCGCCTTTTGCGGCACATATTCGAGCAGCGGTTCCTGCAGCGCGGAGGCCAGCATCTGCGAGCGGCCGTCGAGGTCGCGCACGAACCAGCGCGTGGTCATGGTGTCGACCAATGGCACAACGGCATAGGCGAACAGGCCCAGTGCCAGTGCCAGGGGTGTGATGAAACGAAGTGAGAGACGAAACGATTGCAAGCCCATAAGCGTGTGTGATCCTTGCCGGCGGCATGAGTCGGCGATGAAACAGAATTCAACAGGGTACCAGAGCAGGAAAAAAATGCCCTCGATTGCTCGAGGGCAGAATCCACGCCCTCGCAAGGCATGGCGGGAAGATCTGCTTGCAGCGTTGTTTCAGGCAGCGTGCCGAAAAAGCCGGCAAGATCGTTCAAGCCGATGAAACAAGCATGCGCGTTTCAGGAGGAAATGTCTGTTCGCCAATTAACTTAGGAATTCAGCAATAGGTTGATGCATGACCATGCAGGGTGTTCGAGCCAAGGTGCCGCATGACCAGGCAAGGCGTTCGAAGCAAGGTGCCGCGTGTCAGGCAGTGCGTCGCGCCCTGGCCTGTGCCCGGATCTTGCGCACTTGTATGGCACCGTTGCCCTGTGCATTTGCCTTTTTGCGCGCGTGCATGGCAGCGTGTCTTGCACGGCTGTCCAGCGCCACTTTCCTTCAGGCTGGTGGCGCCTTGGACGCGCCGCTGCTGGCGTTCGAGCCTGCGCTGCTGCCGTTTTCAACGGCTTCCACACCGCGGTGGCCATGCAGATCGGTATCGACTTGCCCGCTGGCGATGTCGGCATGCGCTTGTTTCATGTCCTCGCGCGGACCGCTTTGCTGGCTATCATCGGATTCGTCACGCTCATGCGGCAGACGTACGCCTGACTTGTCGTTGGCGGGACGGTTGGTACTGACTTGCTGCGGGGTGCCATCGGATTTCATTGAATTCTCCATTACGCTGTTGAGTTGTCACTGAGTTGCACTGAGTGGCAACCAAGTGGCCACTGAGTTGCCAGATCGTTAACAGGAGCAATGCCCGTGCCATGTCCTCTGAAAATCCGCTTCATGGCAACGACAGGCAAGGCGCAGGCGCCAGGCAGCCCTCTCGCCGTCGTTTGGCCGGCAAACCGCGCACCTGCAACCGGCACGCGGACGACGAACGCCGCACCACGACCGGTAAAAATTACAGGCAGGCAGACCCAGGCTTGTAATGGCTACCAGGCACCAGACCAGCGCTCACGCTGTGCCGATTCGCCGTTTGGCGGCAGCGTACTCCAGCGCCAGCCGGGCCACCACCTGTTCCACCGAAACCACTTCATCGATCAAGCCGACGCCCTGGCCCGCGCCCCAGATGTCACGCCAGGCTTTGGCAACCGAGGTGCCGCCTGAACCAAAATTCATGTCGCTCTTGCCGGCGCTGGGCAGATTGTCCGGATCGAGGCCGGCAGCAACGATTGATTTGCGCAGGTAATTGCCATGCACGCCGGTAAACAAGTTGGTATAGATGATGTCTGCAGCGCTCGATTCCAGAATCGCTTCCTGGTAGGCGCTGCTGGCATTGGCCTCGCTGGTAGCCAGCCAGCGCGAGCCGATGTAGGCGAAATCGGCGCCCATGGCTTGCGCCGCCAGCACGGCGTCGCCACTGCCGATGGCGCCGGACAGCGCCACCGGGCCGTCGAAGAAACGCCGCACTTCGCCCACCAGCGCAAAGGGCGACAGCCCGCCCGCGTGGCCACCAGCGCCGGCAGCAACCAGGATCAAGCCGTCGACGCCGGCGTCCAGTGCCTTGTGAGCATGGCGAATCGAAATCACGTCGTGCAGCACGATGCCGCCATAACCGTGAATGGCGTCCATCATCTCCTTCGGTGGCGCGCGCAGCGAGGAAATGATGATCGGCACGCGATGGCGCACGCAGGTTTCCACATCTTCCGCCAGCCGGTCATTCGATTGATGAACGATCTGGTTGACAGCCACCGGCCCGACTGGCGCAGCAGGGTTGGCCAGCTTGAATGCCGCCAGTTCGGTTTCCATGCCGCTGAGCCACTGGTCCAGCATGGCTGCCGGGCGGGCATTGAGGGCCGGGAAGGAACCGACGATGCCGGCCTTGCACTGGGCCGCCACCAAAGCCGGGCCGCTGGCGATGAACATCGGCGCGGCGATGACTGGCAAGCGCAGGTTTTGCAGCACGGAGGGCAAGGACATGGCGGTCTCGGCGAAGGTGAGCGGATTTTGATTATAGGTTGGAAAAGAACGACCATGCGAAAGATCGCCGGCAAGAGCGCCGAGGGTCAGTCGCGGTTGACCAGCAGTGCGCCGTCGATCGCGGCGGCTCCCGCGCGCTGCAACTGGGCGATGACCCAATGCGCCAGCGCTGCGCTTCCCATATGCAGGAAATTGCGGTCCGCGGCCATGGCCAGCGGGATCGACTCCAGCAACGGCGCCACCTCGGCCAATGCAATCCGGCGCCGCTCCAGCAGCAGGAATTTCAACAGCACCTTGACTGCATAGCGGGCATTGTTGGCGGGATCGGCTTCCAGGTAGTCCAGCCG
>JBPBPY010000129.1:0-28333 GCA_050954505.1 Janthinobacterium lividum | reverse complement strand
GCGTCGATGCGGCCCTGGCCAGCGTGCTGGGCGCCGCCCTGGTCGAGCAGCTGGTTGCCGACGGACGGTACCGGCGTGACGTCTACTGAAACCGGCGCCATGCGGCCCGCTCGCCATGACCGTGCTGATCGCACCAGCCATTGGCATGCCGGCAAGATATTCTGGTAAAGTCAGACCACTTTCTTCCTCGGGACAAGCTGCGCATGGAATGGTTTTACGACCCCTCGATCTGGATCGGTCTGCTCACGCTGGTGCTGCTCGAAATCGTCCTTGGCATCGACAACCTGATCTTCATTGCCATCCTGGCTGAAAAAGTCCCTCCTGAACAACGCGACCGCGCGCGTCTGATCGGCCTGTCCCTGGCCATGCTCATGCGCCTGGCGCTGCTGGCAGGCATTTCCTGGCTGGTGACCCTGACCACGCCGCTGTTCTCCTTCTACGGCCTGTCGCTCTCCGGACGCGACATGATTCTTCTGCTGGGCGGCATTTTCCTGCTCTTCAAAGCCACCATGGAACTGCACGAGCGCCTCGAAGGACAGCTGCACCAAAGCAGCGGCAACAAGGCCTACGCCAGCCTGGGGCTGGTGATCGCCCAGATCGTCGTGCTCGATGCGGTCTTTTCGCTCGACTCCGTCATCACTGCCGTGGGCATGGTCGAAGAACTGGCCGTGATGATGGCCGCTGTTGTCATTTCCATGGCGATCATGGTGCTGGCCTCCAAGCCGCTCACGCGTTTCGTCAACGCCCATACCACCGTCGTCGTACTCTGCCTGAGTTTCCTGCTGATGATCGGCCTGTCGCTGGTTGCCGAAGGGCTCGGTTTCAAGATTCCCAAAGGTTACCTCTACGCCGCCATCGGCTTTTCGGTCGTCATTGAATTTTTCAACCAGCTTGCGCGCCGCAACTTCATGAAAAACGAAGCGCGCCTGCCGCTGCGCGACCGCACCGCCGGCGCCGTGCTGCGCCTGCTCGGCAGCCGCACCCGCGAACAGGCGGCAGAACAAGCTGCCGCCATCGCTGCCGAACAGGAAGCCGCCTTTGGCGAAGAAGAGCGCAACATGGTCAGCGGCGTGCTCACCCTCGCCGAGCGGTCCATCCGTTCCATCATGACGCCGCGCTCCGATGTCTCCTGGATCAACCTCGACGACGACGCCGACAAGATCAGCCGGGAAATCCGCGCCACGCCGCACAGTTTTTTTCCTGTCGCCCGCGGCCAGCTCGACAGCATCATTGGCGTGGCCCGCGGCCAGGACCTCATGAGCGACCTCGCCATGCTCGGGCGCATCGATGAACAGCGCAGCCTGCGCGAAGCCGTCATCCTCCCCGGGTCGGTCGGCGTGCTGAAGGTCATGGAAACCCTCAAGCGCGCCGGCGTGCGCCTGGTCATGGTCGCCGACGAATACGGCACCATCCAGGGCGTGGTCACCGCCATTGACATCCTCGAAGCGATCGCCGGCGAATTCCCCGATGAAGATGAACAACCCACCGTCCAGGTCCAGGGCGACGGCCACTGGCGCGTCGACGGCAGCGCCGACCTGCACCATCTCGAGCAGGTCTTGCTCACCGATGCGCTGGTCTCGGAAGGCGACGAATTCACTTCATTGGCAGGATTTTTGCTGGCCCGCTTCGAAACCCTGCCAGCCGCAGGCGCGGCCATCGAACTCGATGGCTTGCGCTTTGAAATTGCCGAAGTCGACGACCGTCGCATTGCCTGTGTCGACATCAAACGCATCGACCGCAGCGAAGACGAGATGGATTAGTCCAGAGAGTAAATCAAACAACGAACAACGAACAACGAACAACGAACAACGAACAACGAACAACGAACAACGAACAACGAACAACGAACAACGAACAACGAACAACGAACATCAAACAACGAACATCAAACGCTAAAGATCAAACAGCAAACAGCAAACAGCAAACAGCAAACAGCAAACAGCAAACAGCAAACAGCAAACAGCAAACAGCAAACAGCAAACAGCAAACAGCAAACAGCAAAATGTTCTTGCATTGAACTACGCAGCAGCGATACGTTCGCTGGTTGAGGCAGGGGCTGTTGCCGGGGCGGCGACATTGGAGGCACGACTGCGCTGCCCCGGCAATTGCCCCTGCCTCAACCTCCCCGGCCTCAGCAACGGCAATCCAACCTCCCCGGCCTCAGCAACGGCAATCCAACCTCCCCGGCCTCAGCAACGGCAATCCAACCTCCCCGGCCTCAGCAACGGCAATCAACCTCCCCAGCCCCAGCCTCGGCAACGGCAATCAACCTCCCCGGCCTCAGCAACGGCAATCAACCTCCCCAGCCCCAGCCTTGGCAACGGCAATCAACCTCCCCAGCCCCAGCGAAGGTTTCCAAACCTCAGCGAACCCCCTGCAACGCCGCAATCCGATCCTCGATGCGCGGATGGCTGGAAAACAGCGAACTCATGCCGCCGGCAATACCCAGTGCACTCATGTTCTTCGGCAGGTCATTGCCGTCGATGCCGCCCAGGCGCTTGAGCGCTGCAATCATCGGTGAAGGCGTACCGAGGATGTTTGCCGCGCCGCTATCGGCCCGGAACTCGCGCTGGCGCGAAAACCACATCACGATGATGCTGGCCAAGACGCCGAACAGCAGATCGCAGACGAACACCGTCATCATGTAGCCGATCCCCGGCCCGCTGCTCTGTTCATCATTGCGGCGCAGGAAGGAATCGACGAAATAACCCACCACACGGGCGGCAAAAATCACGAAGGTATTCACCACGCCCTGGATCAGCGTCAGTGTCACCATGTCGCCATTGGCCACATGGGCGATTTCATGCGCCAGCACCGCCTCGACCTCCTGCCTGGTCATCGATTCCAGCAAGCCTGTCGAAACCGCCACCAGCGAGCTGTTCTTCGACGCGCCGGTGGCAAAGGCATTTGGCGCGCCGTCATAGACTGCCACCTCCGGTGTGCTGATGCCGACCCGCGCCGCCTGCGCTGCTACGGTTGCAAGCAACCATTGCTCGGTCGAATTTTCAGGATGGTCGATCACCCGTGCTCCGGTCGACCACTTGGCGATGGGCTTGGACATCAGCAAGGAAATGAAGGAACCGCCAAACCCCATCAGCAGTGAAAAGCCCAGCAGGGTGGTCAGATTCAGGCCGTTTGCCGTCAGATAGCGGTTGACGCCCAGCAAACTGGCGGAAATTCCCAACACCAGCATGATGGCAAGGTTGGTTGCAATAAAAAGAAGGATGCGTTTCATGATTGTTCCAGAAAAGGTTCATGGGTGAGAATCAACTTGTCTTGAGCGTGCGGCCATACGCCGTTTCACTACCTTGCAAGGCATAGTGGTGCTGCACCTGCATGGCTGCCACGCTGACCAGCAGCACGATCAGGATGGCCCAGGAAATCTTGGTAAACACAGCGTGGCACTCCCGGCCCAGACAATGGCTCAATGAGGTGATGAAAAAAGGATACAGGCCAATGACAGGCATTGGCAATTGCGCTGGCAGCAGATCGCCGCCCGCACCGGTGCACCCTTCAACGGGCGAAACGGCCAGGCCAGCGATTGTCTTCAGGCTTCAGGAGGGGGTTTGGGAACGCTGGGCAGCAGCGACGCCGGCGCATGCAGATGCAGATCGGGCTTGCTGGCCAAACCGTCGCAAGGCAGCACCATTGCGCTCATGGCCATCAATGCATCGCCCAGATCGGCGTTGGCAGAGGCCTCGTCACCTTCTTCATCAAGCTGGTCCGCCAGGCCGGCGGCCTGGACAGGCCCGGCGTGCGTGTCGTCGCCTGCAAGGCCTGCAAGGCCGGCAGCGTCCGGCGCGCACGGCGTCGCCATGCCCGAAAATGCCGGCACAGCGGTGCCGCCCAGGCTTGCGGCAAGCACCTGGAATGGCAGCAGGAACAGCAGGACAATGACGAGAAGTCGTCGCATGGCAAAGTGGTCGCAATCCGACATGGAAGAAAGACTGCAGTATAACAGTCGCAGCCCGGCAACCAGCAGTCTGCGCCGCCGAAGCGCCACGGCGGCATAGCACTGGCAAGCGCTCGACGCTGGCGCCGTCCTTCGCGCCCGGGACTTCCCCGCAACGGTCAGCCTCGCCAAACGGTCCTGGTTGTGTGGTTTTTGCTTCGGGCATTCCTACTGCGCAGAATCCCGGGGTTGCGCGAGCAGGCCCGCCCGACGCGCCAATGCCAGTTCGAAGCGGAAAGTTGCACCCTGGCCGGGCACGGCCAGCAAGCGGATGTCGCGTCCATGCAGTTGCAGGATGCGATGGACGATCAGCAAACCCAGGCCGCCCTGGCGATTTTCTTCCTGATTACCGGCCGGCATCGCTTGCCGCTCCTTGCCGCGTTGCGCCTGTTTCAATGCCAGCGGGCGGCGAAACAGCCGTTCATGCATGGCCGCCGGAATGCCTGGTCCATTGTCGCTGAGCGTCACCTCGACAGTGTGCGGCAGATTCACGACGGCCACGCGCACCCAGCCATTGGCCGGTGTGTGGCGCAAGGCATTGTCAAGCAGGTTGGTCAGCACGCGTTCGATCATGCCCAGATCGGCGCTGACGATCGCTGCCAGCGGCGGCAGTTCGGCCAGCAGCCGTACCTGCCTGGCCGCAGCCTGCAATTCGAACTTCTGGAATACGTCCTGAACCAGGTCGGTCAGTGAAAAATCTTCCAGTTCCGGCGCCACCAGACCGTGCTCGAGACGGGCCAGATCGAACAAGGCCTGCGCCAGCTTGCCCACCTTGCTACTTTGCGCCAGCGCCACGCCCAGGTAGCGCTGCCGTTCACCGGGCGCAAGGACCGCATCCTTGCGCAGCAGGGTCTCCAGGTAGCCATGCAGCGAAGCCATTGGCGTGCGCAAGTCGTGCGAAATATTGGCCACTAGCTCGCGGCGCTCCAGGTCAAGGCGGCTCAGGCTTTGCCATTGCTCGGCAATGCGGGTGGCCATCTGGCCAAATGCCATTTCCAGCACGGCGATTTCATCACGCGTGCGAACACTGGAGGACTCGCTGTGCCCTGCTACCACCGGCGGCACCACCGGTTCGGCTTCGGTATCGAAGCCACGCATGGTATCGGTCAGCCGCCGCAGGGGATGGGTAATCGAGCGAAAGGCGATCCAGCCGGCCAGCAAGCCCAGCAATGCCACCACGGCCATCGACCACAGCGTGGTGCGCAAGACCCCGCTGGCGGCCACATCCTTGGCCAGGCGGTCATGCGCTTCGCCTTGCAGGACCACATAGACATAGGCGATGGTCTTTCCCCCGGTCTGCAGCGGTGCGGCGCTGAAGACCTTCTTGCGCGCCACGTCGCGCGGGTCGTCGCCGAGGATGGGCAGCATCGCGCCGGCCAGGAAGCGGCGCAGCGGCGCCAGATCGACATGGTCGCGCTTGATCCGTCCTGCAGGCGCCGCATGGCCAATGATCTTGCCGCCTACATCGAGCAGGTAGACCTCCACGCTTGGATTGACCACCATCAGCTGGTCGAACAGGCGGCGCGCCGCATCCGGCTTCAAACCGGTCGCGTCCATCAGTTCGGTGTCGCGCGCAATGGTCGTGGCCAATGAACGTGACAGCCCTTGCACCACTTCCTTTTCACGCATGTCGATGGCAACGATCTGCAGCCAGGCGGAAGCGCCGCAGCACGCCAGCAGCAAGATCGAAAACGCCAGTGACAGCCGCTGCGACAGCGTCAGGCTGTGACCGGGGTTCCACCCCGGCCGGGTTGCGGTGCGCAATGGTTTTTCAGCCATGGTCAGACCGGTTTGCGGATGGACTGCGACAGCATCGGCACGGCCATCAAGCGGCGGCAAAACGGTAGCCCAGCCCCCAGACCGTCAGGATGCGGCTGGGCTGCGCAGGGTCGGTTTCGATTTTTGCGCGCAAACGGTTGATGTGGGTATTGACCGTGTGTTCGTAGCCGTCATGCTGGTAACCCCAGACCTGGTTGAGCAGGTCCATGCGGGAAAACACCTGGCCCGGATGGCGGGCAAAAAAATACAGCAGGTCGAATTCACGCGGTGTCAGGTCCAGGCGCCGCCCTTCGACGGCAGCCTCGCGCGTGAGCGGCTCCAGCGTTATGCCGTGCAATGCGATGGCGCCGGCATCCTGGCGCTGTTCCCGCGCCAGCGCATCGACGCGACGCAACAGCGCCTTGAGCCGTGCCACCAGCTCGGGCAGCGAATACGGTTTGGCCAGGTAATCGTCTGCGCCCAGTTCCAGGCCGACGATGCGGTGGGTTTCGCTGGCGCGTGCACTGGTGATGATGATCGGCGTGTAGCGCGCCATGGCGCGCGCCTGGCGGCAGATTTCCAGGCCATCGACACCGGGCAGCATCAGGTCCAGTACCAGCGCATCCCAGCCGCCCAGGGCCAGCTGCGCCAAGCCCTCATTGCCATCGGCGCAGTGCGTCACCAGATAACCTTCATCCTGCAAATGCAAACGCAGCACTGCCGCCAGGTTCTGATCGTCTTCCACCAGCAGGATGCGTTTTGGTAAGTCCATTCTTGAGCCTTGTGTTAAGCCTTGTATTGAGCCTTGTATTGAGCTTTGTATAAAGCGCCACGGCGCGAAGTCCACGCAACTGCCGCCATTGTGCCTGATGCCGGAACTCCCGGATATCACGATTAATTGAACTTTGCGTGAGGACTTGGTGAGCCTGTCTGGCTGATAATCAGTGCACCGGCTGCACACCATGCCCCATGGATCGACCCGGCGCAGCTTGGCGGGGCTTCCGGGCCGAGCCGGCATTGTCCCGATAAAAAAGGTGTATCGTTGGTTTCCAACGCACCGCAATCAAAGGATCGCACATATGACCAATTCAATCACCGAAAAATTCGCGCGGATGTCGCCCTGGCATCCTGCACTGGCCGCCAAACTGGGCGGCGCTGCCTTTGCCGTGGCACTGCTGGTGTGGGGCCAGCAGTCGGCGTTTTCAGCAGAACAGGCGGTGGTCATTGCGGCACCGGCACAGGATATCGCGCCGCCAGCCGGTGCGCCGATGCAGACCGCAGTGTTTGCCGGCGGTTGTTTCTGGGGCGTGCAGGGCGTGTTCCAGCATGTCAAGGGCGTCACCAGCGCGGTGTCCGGTTATGCCGGCGGCGAATCCAAGACGGCGCAGTACGGTGCCGTGAGCACCGGCACCACCGGCCACGCCGAAGCGGTCAAGATCACCTACGATCCGTCCAAGGTCAGCTATGGCAAGCTGCTGCAGGTGTTCTTTTCGGTTGCCCACAATCCGACCGAACTCAACCGCCAGGGTCCTGACCATGGAACCCAGTATCGCTCGGCGATTTTTCCGCAGGATGCCGAACAGCGCAAGGTCGCCCAGGCCTACATCGCCCAGCTTGCTGCAGCCAAATCCTTCAGCGCGCCAATTGTCACCAAACTGGAAGAGAGCAAGTCCTTTTACCCGGCCGAGTCCTACCACCAGGATTATCTGACCCTCAACCCGGGCAATCCCTACATTGCCATCAACGATATCCCCAAGGTGGAGAATCTCAAAAAGATCGCTCCCCAGCTGTATCTCGACAAACCGGTCCTGGTCGGCAAAACGATGTGAGTTGACTCATCGACAAAATGTTGATTTATCCCAATCCTTTTTGGCGGCCGGGTGGCAACAAGCGGCCATCATGACTGCCGTCCTCGTCGATAATAGAGCCGCTCTGGCCCGCATCGGGCTTGAAGGGCGTGAATCAACTCAAGAACGGGAATGGTATGTTGGGATTCGACGTGCGTGCAGCAAAAATCGTCTGGACGACGGCCTTGCTCCTGCTGCTTTTTTATGCGGTCTACCTGGCCTCGACCACCATCGTCGTGGTGGTGTTCGCGATCTTTTTCAGCTACCTGCTGTTCCCGCTCATTGAGCTGGCAGAGCGCCATCGCCCGGCCAAGGTGCCGCGTGCGGCATCGATAGGCGCCGTGTTCCTGGTGGTGCTGGCGGTGGTCGTCACGGTGATCGTGCTGTTCGGCAGCCAGATCGAAACCGAAGCGGTGGCATTGAGCCAGACCCTGCCCACGCAGATCAGCGCGCAGAATGTCGCCGACAAGATCCCGCTGCCCGGCTTTGCCGAACCCATGCGCGCACGCATCATGGAATTCGTGCGCACCCAGATCGCTGCCGGCACCGACCAGGCCATGCCGCTGGCGCGCAAATTCGGCGAAGGCGTCATGCACGCGGCCGGCAACCTGATTTATGTGGTGCTCATTCCAATCCTGAGTTTCCTGCTGATCCTGGAAGCGCCGAGGATGCGGCGCGGCGCCATGTCCTGGCTGGGGGACGCCAACAAGCGGCTGTGGGGCGGTATCATCAAGCAACTCGATGTGCTGCTGTCGAAATATGTGCGGGCGCTGCTGCTGCTGGCGCTGGCCACGTTTGTCGCCTACAGCATCGCTTTCTATTTCCTCAATGTGCCCTATGCACTGCTGCTGGCAGGCATGTCGGCATTGCTCGAATTCATTCCATTCGCCGGCCCGCTCGGCGCCATCGTTGTCACCCTGGTCGTGGCGGTGTTCAGCGGCCATGAACATCTGCTGTGGCTGGCGGCATTCTTTCTCGCCTACCGGCTGTTCCAGGATTACGTCATCAATCCCTACCTGATGAGCGAGGGCGTGGAAGTCAGCCCGCTGCTGGTCATCATTGGCTTGCTGGCCGGTGACCAGCTTGGCGGCGTGGTCGGCATTTTCCTGTCGGTGCCGGTCATGGCGGCGCTGAAGATCATCGTCGGGCGGGTGGTGGATGCAAAACGGCGTGCCGCGCGCGCAGCGCGGGAAAAACACATCACGCCCAATCTGCCTTGATCCCGGGCAGCGCTGCGCCATCAAACTGATCGCGCGGTGCTGGCTCGGTTATGGAGTAAGGGTGGTGTGCCGCCGGGTCGCTGCCGAGAAGGCCATGCCCGCACCCATGCCGATCAAGGTGCGATTTCCAGCGCTGTGTTCAGCCCGTTTGTCAGCTTTATCGTCAGCTCAATGTGCAGCTCAGTTCTCAGTGAATCTTCAGCTGAATCGTCAGCGGCCCTGGGTGATCTTGTTGGCCCATTCAAACGCAACCAGCTGAAACTCGACCAGTTCTTCGGCCGTGATGTCGAGACGCCGCAAGGTCGGCAGCAGCAAGGAGCCGGCCGCATCGGGCTGTTCTCCCAGCTCCAGCAGTTTGAGCATGGCGCCGAACTGGCCGCGGCGCGACAGCAGTGCTTCGCGCACGTCGTCGGCCACATTGATGGTCGACAGCAGTTCGGCCATCGGCATGGAAAACAGGGTATCCATCAGCGACATCACGCCGACCGTGAAGGCCGCATCGGCCAGACTGCGCTGTCCGGGGTTGCGTTTGGCCACGATGAGTTCGAGCAGCTTGCCGCGCGTGACGGCCAGTTGCAGCAGCGGTGACGTGAATTGTCCAGCCTTGCCGGGGGTGGCATACAACAGGATCTGCAGCCAGCGCTGCAGCTGGCGCCGGCCCAGTACCAGCAAAGCCTGGCTGACCGTATCGATGTGCGTCACGGTTCCGGCCGCCGGCGTGTTCACCAGCCTGAGCAGATTGATGCTGATCAGGGCGTCGCGCTTGATCTGCGCTTCGATCTGGCTGTTGTCGGCGTCGCTGTCGATCAGGCACAGCAGCTGGACAATCGCCAGTTCCGAAGGGGCCAGCTTCTTGCCGCTCATGACCGTCGGCTTGGCGAAATAATAGCCCTGGAAATAATCAAAACCCAGGGCCAGGCAGGTTTCGAATTCTGCCAGCGTTTCCACCTTTTCGGCCAGCAGCTTCTTGCCCGAACCGCGCAGCTTGTCGACCAGTGCCACCAGCGTTGCCTGCGGCATGCCCATGATGTCGACCTTGACCATCTCCACCAATGGCATGAACAGTTGCACGTCTTCGGAAGCGCTGACGACGTCGTCAAGGGCAAAACGGTAGCCGGCGCGTTTCAGTTCCGCAACGCGGGCCACCACTTCCGGCGTGGCCTTGACGGTTTCCAGGATTTCGAACACCACCTTCGGCCCCGGAAGGAACTTGATGAAGTCGCTGAGCATGACGGTGGCGTCGACATTGACCATGCCCAGCATGTTGCCGACAACCTGTTCGATGCCCAGTTCCGTGACGTGGGCAATCAGGGAGGCGGTCGCCGACAGGTCATCGATCACCCCGGCGCCGCCCGTGGCGGCGCTGCGGAACAACAATTCATAGGCGACGGTTTGCTGGTCGCGATTCAGGATCGGTTGCCGCGCAAGGAAAAAGTCCTTGCTCATCGACGACGATGTCACTTCCTGGGGCTCGCTGGTAGTCAACATGTTGGCTCGAATATCAATGGCTGAAAACGTCTGAAAAAACGACCGGAAATCACGGCGCTCAAAAAATTGCGCTGTGCCAACATTGTTGCATGAAACTTGGTGGAAATATTGCGCTGGATAACAAATTCGACGAAATTTGTTGCCTCAAAGATACTCCAGAAGAAACCGACTTTGCAATTTTCGCTGTTAACCGCGAATTGCGTCATACCGGACAATGCTGCAATCCGCTGCGAGGGTACGTCGATTCGCGGGACCACGAAAGTGTTGTATCGTTTTACCAACAACGCATCGGCATGATATTGCGCAGATTGGGCATGGTAATTTCGGTCATGCTTCTATCTTTCTTAGGAGACACTCATGGCGATATTGCAACAAGACTTGGCAGCACTTCCGCAGGACACCGCTTCCGGTGTTTCATGGGGTGCGATCTTTGCCGGCGCGACAGCGGCGGCCTCACTTTCCCTGATTTTGCTGATCCTGGGCGTCGGCCTGGGATTCTCTGCCATGTCGCCATGGGCCAGTAGCGGTGCCGAAGCCGGCACCATCGGCATTGCTTCCGTGATCTGGCTGGCATTCACGCAAATCGCTTCGTCGGGCCTGGGCGGCTACATGGCCGGCCGTCTGCGTACCAAGTGGGCCGGCACCCATACCGATGAAGTGTACTTCCGCGATACCGCTCATGGCCTGGTGTCATGGTCCGTCGCCACGCTGGTTACCGCCGCCTTGCTGGGCAGCGTGGTCGGCAATGTCGTCTCCAAGGGCGCTTCGGCGGCCGGTTCGGTTGCTTCCTCGGTGGCCAGCGCTGCCGGTACCACGGCTGCTGCAGGTGCATCGGCAGCCGGCGCCAATGCCGCCGACAATGGCAACTCGCCGTTGTCCTACCTGACCGATACCATCATGCGTACCGATCCATCGGCAGCCACGCCAGCCGGCACGCCTGACAACTCGGTTTCCGAAGCAGGACGCATCATGGCCAACGCCGTGCGCACGAATGCCCTGGCGCCGGAAGATCGCCAATACCTGGCCAAGATCGTTGCGCGCCATACCGGTATCAGTGAAGCCGATGCCGACAAGCGCATCACCGACGGTTTCAACAAGTTCCAGGCGCAAAAGGCCGAGGCTGAAAAGACCGTCAAGGAAACGGCAGAAAAAGCCCGCAAGGCTGCCGCATATGCAGCACTGTGGATGTTTGTCTCGCTGCTGGCTTCGGCATTCGTTGCCAGCCTGTGCGCCACCATGGGCGGTCGCCGCCGTGACAATGTGGCACCTTACGTCACCCGCACTGTCTGATTGCTGCTGTATTGATTCATGAGCTGATTCATGAGCCGACTTTTGACCGAGTCGGCAAGATCTTTCCCAACCAATTTATCTGGAGTTCACCATGCGTTCGATTCTGTTGTTCTTTCTTGGAATTCCCATCCCCATCATTATCCTGATCGCACTGTTCGTGCATTGAGGAAAAACCCCGGATGATCCCGGTGTGAGAATGGCGTGCTCAGTGACCTGCAGCACGCCATTTTTCATCGCGCCGGCAGCCAGCGGGTTGTTCGCGGCATGATGGCTGCCATGTCCGATGCGGTGCAGTGTCAAGACGAAAAAAAACCGCTGGCGATCGAGCCAGCGGTCTTTTCATTTGCATTGCGCTGCAGTGGTCAGAAGTGGTAGCCAAATGCCGTGAAGAAGCGTTCGCGGATCTGTTCCAGCGTAGGCTTGTGGTTTTGCCCACCCTGGTGTTCGATCTTGAAGGCGCCCATCAGGCTGGCCAGGCGTCCGGTGGTGGCCCAGTCGAAGCCCTGGTCCAGGCCAAACAGCATGCCGGCGCGGAAGGCATCGCCGCAACCGGTCGGGTCGACCACTGCGCTGGCCTTGACGCAGGCAATCTCGATGACCTCCCCCTTGGCATGCACCACCGCGCCGAGTTCGCCACGCGTGACCACCAGCGCCTCGACGCGCTCGGCGATCTGCGCCAGCGACAGACCGGTGCGGCTGGTCAGCAGCTCGGCTTCGTAATCATTGACCGCAACCCAGGTCGCCAAGTCGATGAAATGCTCGAGTTCCTCGCCATTGAACATCGGCATGCCCTGGCCCGGATCGAAGATGAATGGCACCTTGAGTTCGGCGCAATCGCGCGCATGCTGGAGCATGCCGTCGCGGCCGTCGGGTGCAACGATGGCGCGCGCCAGCTTGCCGGCCTGCGCCACCTGGTTTTCATGCGAGGCCGTCATGGCGCCAGGATGGAAGGCGGTGAACTGGTTCTGGCCGGCGTCGGTTGTAATGAAGCACTGCGCGGTGTAGGCATCCTCGATGGTGCGCACACAGCGCGGCGAAATATCGAGCGCGGCCAGATGGGCAAAGTAAGGGGCGCCGTCCTGTCCCACGGTTGCCATGATCAGCGGGTCGCCGCCCAGCAGCTTGAGGGTGTAGGCAATATTGCCGGCGCAGCCGCCGAATTCGCGCCGCATGGTGGGCACCAGGAACGAGACATTGATCTTGTGCAGCTGGTCGGGCAGCAAGGCATCGGAAAACCGTCCATCGTATTCCATGATGGTGTCGAAAGCGAGCGAACCGCAAATTAGAGAAGTCATGAAAGGGGCCTGAAGAAAATGAAAAAATTGTGCCGCGTTCCTGACCGGCACGCGGGCGTTTGCCATGCAAGGCAGTGTTTACGGATAGAACAGGTAGACCCGGTAGCCGGCGGCCTTGCCTTGTGAAAGCGTCAGGACAATGCGCACCGGCTGCTCGGAATTGCCCAGCAAGCCTTGCGCCGTGGTTTGTCCTGGTGACAGGTATTCGGCCGGCGCAAACACACGCCGCACCGAAGGCTTGTCTTCGTTGTCGTTGATGGTCAGCTCGATTGCCGGCCAGGACTGGTTGACGGCGCTGCGGTTGCGCAGCAAGGCAACCAGCGCATAGGTATTCTGGCTCGATGACAGCACCTGGAGCTCGCTCGACTCGATCGATACGGCGTCGATCTGTGCCGGCAGGCCCAGCGTGCAGCCCAGTACATTGCACAGACGCGTCAAGCCTGGCGCCGTGTGCGGCATCCAGGCCGCAATCTGGTTGCGGTAATACAGCGTGGTTTGCGCCACCATCAGCAAGGCCAGCAGCACGGTTCCCGCCGCCAGGCCATTGCGCAGGAGCCGGCCAAAGCGCTGCTGGCGGCGTGCGCGCAGGACGAACTCCGGTTCCGGTTCATCATGGGCGTCGAGAAAATCGGCTTCTTCATCCGGTCCCTTGATGCGCAAGCCACGCCATGGGCTTTTGCGCAATTCATCCATGGCGCGATTGAGTGCATCGCCATTGTCGGCCGTGCTTGCATGGCCAGCCTTGTCGCCACCCATGATGGTGGCCAGGTCGACCAGCGTCATGCGCAGCATTGGATCGGGGGCCTTGGTGGCCACTTTTGTGGCCGCGTTGGTGGCCGCTGCCTTGTTGTCTGCCCTGGCGTCCTTGGCCGCTTTGCTGCCGCCTGGTGTCCTGGCCAAGTGGTCGGCCATCTTGCCCGGCTGGCTGGCTGGCGCCGGACCGGAACGTGCGGTCCGGCCGGCAGCTGCCGTGTTTTTCTTGGTGAAAAACGGTGGTGCCGGCCAGATCCGCGTGGGCGCATCGAGCACCGAGGGTTTTGCCGGCGTGCTGGCGGCAACGGGCGGCGTTGCCTGGCGTGGAATGGGCCAGGGGGTGGCGCTCACCGGTGCCGGTGCCGGTGCAGTCGGCGCACCGGCCGGCGTTGGACCCGTCGTTGCATTGAGCCGCGCATCGGCCGGCTTGCCGGCGGCAGTATCAGCCGCATTACCAGCCGCATCATTAGCCGCATTACCGGCCGCATCATTAGCCGCATTACCAGCCGCAGACGCGGGAGTGGACGCGGCTTCAGGTTCAGCCGCAGCCGCAGGCACAGGATCCATTGCCGGTTCGGCATGGTGGGCCAGCACCGGGTTGGACAAGGAAGGCGCCAGCGTTGCCTGCGTGTTCTGCGTCGTTGCCGATGGCGTGTCTACCGGTGCTGATGGCGGCTTTGCCAGTGCCGAGGCCGGCTCGGCCTGTGCAGCTGGCGCCGTCGCCGCAGCCGGCACGGATGTCGAATCGACGCCAGGCTGCGGCGTTGCCAGTTGTTCCGAGCCGGGGTCGGACGCCGGTGGCATGACGGGGGCCGCGGCAGTCGGCGCAGATGTGCCCACATCTGTCCCCACATCTGTGCCCCCACCTGTATCCGCATCCTGCGCCGGGGCGGCAACCGGCGCTGGCAGGGCGTTCGGGCTGCGCCAGACCTGCGGCGGTTTATTTTCTGTCGGTGCCGAGGTGGATTCACCCGCTGCGCTGGCCGTTGTTGCAGTCGGCTCTTCAGCCGAGGCCTGGCTTGTTGCCGGCGCGGCTGCATGGACACCCGGGTCCAGCGCCGCTGCTGCGCTGGCCGTTGCCGCCACGGCTGCCGGATTTGCCTGCAGCGGTTTTTCAGGCGGTGGCACACCGGCGGCGGTGCGCGCCACCAGGTTTTCCACGCCGTTGAAGATTTCCTTGCAGGCGCCGCAGCGCACCAGGCCGGCACGCAGCTTGAGCTGTTCCGGCGCCACACGAAAGGTGGTCTGGCAATGCGGGCAACGGGTCGCAAGTGCCATTGCTGCCCTTACGCTGCGTCGGTCGTCGCCGCAGCGGGCGCGCGGCCTGCCAGCGCCACCCAGCCATCGCGCTCGGCCCAGACCGACAGGCTGATGAAGGGCGCATAAGCCGCCGCCACTTCTTCAGCCTGGCGCACCAGCACGCCCGAGAGCACCAGCGCGCCGCCTGGCGCCACGCGGGTACCCAGCATCGGCGCCATCAATTTCAGCGGGCTGGAAAGGATGTTCGCCACCACCGTATCGAAGACCGGAAATTGCGCGGCCTGCGCCGAGACGGCAAAGTCGTCAGGCAGGTAGTAATCTATTTTGCAATGATTGCGCTCGGTGTTGCAGGTGGCTGATTCGATTGCCTGCGGGTCGATGTCGATGCCTATCACATCTGCAGCGCCCAGCTTCTTGGCCACCATCGCCAGGATGCCCGAGCCACAGCCATAATCGAGCACCGATCCCGCCGGTGGATTGGCTTCCAGCCACTCCATGCACAGCCGCGTGGTAGGGTGGCTGCCGGTACCGAATGCCAGGCCGGGGTCCAGTTCCAGCACCAGCGCATCCGGTTCCGGCGCATCATGCCAGCTTGGCACCACCCAGATATTCTTGCCGATGTGGATGGGGTCGAACTGCGACTGCGTCAGCCGCACCCAATCCTGCTCCTCCACCACGCGCACGCTGAAGTCCTGGGTTGGCAGGGAACAGGCAGCAAAGGCTGTGGCAACCAATGCCGCATGGTCGGCATCGGCATTGGCCAAGGCCACCACCCGGCTGTTTTCCCAGGCCGCTTTTTCAATCACCATGCCCGGCTCGCCAAAGATCGGCTGTTCTGCATCGGTGCCTTCGTCGGCATCTTCCACCGAAACCGACAGCGCCCCGTGTTCCATCAAGGCGTCCGACAAGGCTTCGGCATTGCCGCGCGCGACTTCGATCACGATTTCAGTCCAGCTCATGGCGCAGGTCGTCTTTCAGTTTTTGATGACTTTGAGGGGGTCGGCCGGCAAGTCCGGCTTGTTGGCCAGCTTTTGCTCGAGATAGTGAATGTTGGTGCCGCCTTCGATGAAGCGGGCATCGACCATCAATTCGCGGTGCAGCGGAATATTCGTCAGGATGCCTTCGACCACCATTTCCGACAGCGCGATCTGCATGCGCTTGATGGCCTGGTCGCGCGTGGCGCCGTAGGCAATCACCTTGCCGACCATGGAATCGTAATGCGGCGGCACGTAGTAGCCGGCATAGGCATGCGAGTCGACCCGGATGCCGGGACCGCCCGGTGGATGCCACGACAAAATGCGGCCTGGCGAAGGCGTGAACTTGAACGGGTCTTCGGCGTTGATGCGGCACTCGATGGCATGGCCCTTGAGCTCGACATCGCGCTGGCGAAACCGCAGCTTTTCACCGGCGGCAATGCGGATCTGTTCCTGTACCAGGTCGATGCCGGTAATGAGTTCGGTCACCGGATGTTCGACCTGGATGCGGGTATTCATTTCAATGAAATAGAATTCGCCATTTTCATACAGGAACTCGAAGGTGCCGGCGCCACGGTAGCCCATCTTGCGGCAGGCTTCGGCACAGCGGTCGCCGATCTTCTCGATCAGCTTGCGGGCAATGCCCACGGCCGGTGCTTCCTCGATGACCTTCTGGTGGCGCCGCTGCATCGAGCAATCACGCTCGCCCAGCCAGACGGCATTCTTGAATTCGTCGCAGAGGATCTGGATTTCCACATGGCGTGGATTTTCCAGGTACTTCTCCATGTAGACTTCCGGATTGCCGAAGGCGGCGCCGGCTTCGGTCTTGGTCATGGTCACTGCGTTGATCAGCGCTGCTTCGGTATGCACCACGCGCATGCCGCGGCCACCGCCGCCGCCTGCCGCCTTGATGATCACCGGATAGCCGATCTTGCGCGCAACCTTGATGATTTCCTTCGGATCGTCGGGCAAGGCGCCTTCCGAACCGGGCACGCAGGGCACGCCGGCCTTGATCATGGCCTGCTTGGCCGAGACCTTGTCGCCCATCAGGCGAATCGAATCCGAACGCGGGCCGATAAAGACAAAACCGGACTGTTCCACGCGTTCGGCAAAGTCGGCATTTTCCGACAGGAAGCCATAGCCGGGATGGATTGCTTCGGCATCGGTGACTTCGGCAGCGCTGATGATGGCCGGCATGTTCAGGTAGGACAGGCCGGACGGGGCCGGGCCGATGCAGACCGATTCATCGGCCAGCTTGACGTACTTGGCTTCGCGGTCGGCTTCGGAATGCACGACCACGGTCTTGATGCCCATTTCGCGGCATGCGCGCTGGATGCGCAGCGCGATTTCGCCACGATTGGCGATGAGGATTTTTTCAAACATGGCGGCTTAACCGATGACGAACAGCGGTTGTCCGAATTCGACCGGCTGGCCATTCTCGACCAGCACCTGGGTGATTACGCCGACGGCATCGGCATCGATTTCATTGAGCAGCTTCATGGCTTCGATGATGCACAGGGTATCGCCTTCCTTGACGCTGGCACCGACTTCGACGAACGCCGGCGTGCCGGGCGAAGCCGAGCGGTAGAAGGTGCCGACCATTGGCGACTTGACCACATGGCCGGTGGGTGCGGCGGCCAGTGCCGGCACGTCGGCGGCAGGCGCGGCGATCGCGGCAGGCGCGGCCGAGGGTGCTGCATGCATGGCTTGCGGCTGCATCATGACCATCTGATTTTGCGGCGCCGGCGCGGTCTTGACGATACGGACCTTGCTCTCGCCTTCGGTGACTTCCAGTTCCGCGATATCTGATTCTGCGACCAGATCGATCAGGGTCTTGAGTTTGCGTAAATCCATGTGGACTCCAGTGGAATTGTTTAATTGGTCGAAACGGCAATGACATGATTATATGTCGTGGCCGGCCGGATCATGAAATTTTAAGCTGACGTTAGGCTGATTTAGCGTCAGGATGGCAGGTAGTTAGCTGTGTGGCCGGGCTTGCCGCGCGCATCGTCTGCGCGCCTGGCAAGGTGCGGTTCAGAGGTTTTCCATGGCAAAGTCGATGGCATGACGATAACCGGCCACGCCCATGCCGCAGATGACGGCAACGGCAATGGCCGACAGGTAGGAGTGGTGGCGAAACGCCTCGCGTGCATGCACGTTGGAGATATGGACCTCGACAAAGGGAATTGCCACGGCAGCCAGGGCATCGCGCAAGGCCACGCTGGTATGCGTGAAAGCGGCGGGATTGATGACAATGGCATCGACGCCTTCGTCACGGGCGGCCTGGATGCGATCGACCAGCGCGCCTTCATGATTGCTCTGGAAAAATTGCAGGCTGGCGCCCCCGGCTACCGCCTGCGCCAGTGCCGCCGCCTCGATATCGGCCAGGGTTGCCGCGCCATAGATGGCGGGTTCGCGCAAGCCGAGCAGATTCAGGTTGGGACCGTTGACCAGCAGAAGTTTAGTTGCCATGGGTGTTCTTCATCGGGTGATTCCATGCCATTCTTGCCATGCAAAGCGGCTTATCTTACAGCGTGGCCAGATCGCGGCGCAAGTTTTCCATGGTCAGGCGTCCCAGATAGGTCTTCTTGATGTTGCCATCGGCGCCGATGATGACGGTAAACGGCAGGCCGCCGGTCTGGTTGCCGAAGCGGCGCGAAAGTTCGGCACCGCCAAGGCCGGCCACATACAGCGGATAGGCAATCCGGTAGCGTTCGGCGAACGCGCCGATGCTGGCGGCCGTGTCGACGCCGAGGCCGATGATCTGCACATTGCTGCCTGCCAGCGCCGTCTGCAGTGCGCTCAACTCGGGCATCTCTTCGACACAGGGCGCGCACCAGGTGGCCCAGAAATTGACCACCAGCGTCTTGCCTTTCCAGGCCGCCAGCGGCTGGGGCTTGCCGGCGATATCGGGCATGCTCTGGGCAAACAGCTGTGCCACCGCCGTGGCGCCGGTGGCAGACGTTGCAGCCGCAGCTGGGGCCGCAGCTCGAACCGCAGCAGGAACCGCTTGGCCATCGACTGGCGCCGTCACCGCGCCATGGCGTGCAATGCCGGCATAGATGCCGGCAGCACCGAACACCACTGCCACGGCAAGCAGGCCCAGCACGGTCTGCAACAGCGAACGCTTTCCGGCAGGCCGCAGCGATGGCTGGTGCGTCTGGCGGATGCGCGCCGGATTCGGTACCTTGTGGCGCGATTGATCATCCATGGGTGTGCCCCTTGCCGGCTGCGGTTTCCTGCTTGCCGGCCTCGGGCGCAGGTGCCACGGCGGCGCCGGCTTGGCCGGCATCGATGCCGTCATTGCTGCGGACACCTGTGTCGCCTTGGCCAGGCACGGCGTGCGGATTGTCCTGCGCCATCAATGCTTCCAGGGCCGCCAGGTCGGCGCGCTGGCGCTGGCCGGTGCGCTGGCTGCCACCGTGGCGCAGGTCGTCGAACAGGTACAGCGCCAGGTGCACGCCTTCGCCGTTGTACATGAAGCTGACGGTTTCCACCGTTTCGCCGCGCAATCGAAAATGCGGCTGTTCCGAAACCTCGAAATCGATATTGCGGTTCATCAGGAAGACTTCCACGTCTTTCGGGCTGTCGCAAAACAGCTGCAGATGGATGTCCGAGTGGTTGCCGGCCGTGCCATTGAGTACGGCACCCGTCAGGTGGGGTGAATAGTCGGCCAGTTCCTGCATCAGTTGCCCAGCCAGCGTGCGCAATGCCAGCAAGCGCCCAGGCTGGGTGTCGCCAAAGAACAGCGCATTGTATTCGCGCAGCGCATCTTCGACTTCGGCATTGTCGGGCAGGATATCGCCGGGCACGCGTCCATCGCCCAGCAGCTGTTTGGCAGCGCGCCGTTTGGCGCTGCCGTAATCGGCGCCATCTTCGGCAATCAAGCGCGCCGCTGCAGCGGCAATTTCGGCCCGCAGCGTTTCATCGTGGGAAGAGTTCATGTTCATCGTGGCGGCATGGGCCTGGCAAATCGGGCAAATTGGCGGGGGAAATCCTGGCTGCTCGGGTAAAATCGGAAAACATCTCACGTGGCAGCCGCGCCGCGGCACTGTTTTGGCTGCGGGCTCGAGCACGCATCTGATCCGAAATGACCGTAGCGTGACCAAGGCGGCGCACTGCGGCTGATCCGAACCTCCAATTTCGAAATTGTACAATGCATATTCATATACTAGGCATCTGCGGCACCTTCATGGGCGGCCTGGCCGTGCTGGCCAAGGAGGCCGGACACCGCGTCACCGGCTGCGATGCCAATGTCTACCCGCCCATGAGCACGCAGCTCGAAGGGCAGGGCATCGAACTGGTGGAAGGCTTCGGCATCGAGCAGCTGGCGCTGGCGCCTGACTTGTTTGTGATCGGCAATGTGGTTGCGCGCGGCAATGCGCTGATGGAAGAAATCCTCAATCGCGGCCTGCCGTATGTCTCCGGTCCCCAATGGCTGGGCGAGAATCTGCTGCGCGACAAATGGGTGCTGGCCGTGGCGGGCACCCACGGCAAGACCACCACGTCGGCCATGCTGGCCTGGCTGCTGGAAGACGCCGGTTACGCGCCCGGTTTTCTGATTGGCGGCGTGCCGCTGAACTTCGGCATTTCGGCGCGCCTGGGCGGCAACCACCTGGGCCACCCCGGCACCAGGGCAGGCGCCGATGCCAGCGCATTTTTCGTCATCGAAGCCGACGAGTACGACACCGCGTTCTTCGACAAGCGCAGCAAGTTCGTGCATTACCACGCCCGCACGGCCATTCTCAACAATCTCGAATACGATCACGCCGACATCTTTCCAGACCTGCGCGCCATCGAAACCCAGTTCCATCATCTGGTGCGCACCGTGCCCGCCATCGGCCGGCTGGTGGTCAACGCGCGCGAGGCGGCGCTGCAGCGGGTGCTGGCGCGCGGCTGCTGGAGCGAGGTCGAACCGTTCGGCGTCGCCATCGCGCCGGCCGCAGCCGATGGCATGCCGGGCACTGTCAACCCTGTCAACCCCGGCAATGCCTCGGGCTGGTCGCTGTCCACCCATGCGGACGACAGTTTCGACGTCTTCTTCCATGGTGAAAAACTGGGCACCGTAAACTGGGCGCTGTCCGGAGAACACAACCGCATGAATGCGCTTGCTGCTATTGCCGCTGCGCGCCATGTCGGTGTGCCGCCTGCGCAAGCCATCGCGTCGCTCGGGCGTTTCATCAATGTAAAGCGGCGCATGGAACTGCGCGGCACGGTTGCCGGCATCCGCGTGATCGATGATTTTGCCCATCACCCCACGGCCATTGCCACCACCCTGGCCGGCCTGCGCAAGACGGTTGGCAGCGCGCGCATCCTGGCGGTGCTCGAACCTCGTTCCAACACCATGAAGCTCGGGACCATGAAAGAGGCGCTGGCGCCCAGCCTGGCCGATGCCGACCTGGTGTTTGGCTACGGCGCCGCAGGCGATGGCAAGAATGCGCTGGGCTGGAACCTGACCGGCGCACTGGCGCCGCTGGGCGCCGCTGCCCAGGCATTTGACGACATCGACCTGCTGGTCGCGGCCATTGCCGCCGTGGCGCAGCCGGGCGACCATGTGATTGCCATGAGCAATGGCGGCTTTGGCAATGTGCACGCCAGGCTGCTCGATGCCCTGGCATTGCGGTTTGCCCAAGCTGTTTTGCCTGCCTGAACAGCGCTGATCATGATTCTCTATCTGCACGGGTTCCGCTCCTCGCCCTGTTCGGCCAAGGCTGTCCTGCTGGCCCGGAAAATGGCGGCTGCAGGGCGTGCCGCCGATTATGTCTGCCCGCAGCTGCCGGCTTCGCCGAGGCTGGCCATGGAACTGGCACTGCAACTGAGCGCCGGGGTGCCGGCAGCGGACCTGACCGTGGTCGGCTCTTCGCTGGGAGGCTTTTACGCCACCTGGCTGGCCGAGCACCTGGGCTGCCGCGCCGTGCTGCTCAATCCCGCGGTGACGGCGCCGCGCGAATTGTCGAGCTACGTCGGCGTCTCGACGGTGTACCAGACCAATGCGCCGTTCGAATTCAAGCATGGCTACATCGATGAACTCAGGGCCCTGACGGTCCAGCGCATCAGCGAGCCGCAGCGCTATTTGCTCATTGCCGCCACCGGCGATGAAGTGCTGGACTGGCGCGAAATGGTGGCCTTCTACGACGGTGCGCAACAGATCGTCATCGATGGCAGCGACCACGGCATCAGCGACTTTGCCGACCATGCCGACCGGGTGCTGGCGTTTTGTGATGCCCGCACCGGCACCGCTGATGCGGCGGCGCCGGCGGCGAGGACCCAGCGTGCCGCACCCCGGGAGCCGCAAGCGCCATTGCAGCCGGCCTTGCAACCGACCGCGCAATCCCCCGAGCAGGCAAACTCTTCCCCGCACACCAACGCAGCGCCCAAAGATTAAACCGAACAGCACACCATGAATTTATTTTTTGAAGAATCCGGCGATTTCAAGGCCGGTGTTTCCCTGTCACAGACTGGCGAGGCTTACCAGGTCGAGCTGCAAACCGGCAAACGCAGCAAGGTACGCGCCAAGGATGTGCTGCTGCAGTTCGCCAGCCCCGACCCGGCCACCATGATGGCCCAGGCACAGCAGGTGGCAGCCGACATCGATCTCGATTTCCTCTGGGAAGTCGCCGGCCAGGAAGAGTTCGGCTTTGCCGATCTCGGCGCCGAGTACTTCGGCCAGGCACCGCAGGCCCATGAAGCGGCGGGCTTGTTGTTGCGCCTGCATGGCGCGCCGGTGTATTTCTATCGCAAGGGCAAGGGCCGCTACAAGGCCGCGCCGGAAACCGCGCTCAAGGCAGCGCTGGCCGGCATCGAAAAGAAAAAGCAGCTGGCGCTGGTGCAGCAGTCGTATGTCGATGAACTCAAGGCCCATCGCCTCCCCAGCGCCATTGGTGCGCTGGCATTGCAGCTGTTGTTCAAGCCGGACAAGAACGGCATCGAATACAAGGCGCTGGAAGCAGCCAGCCAGGAGATGCACACCTCGCCACCGCGCCTGATGCTGGCAGTCGGCGCCATTGCTTCGCCAAAGCAGCTGCACCTGTCGAAATTCCTGTTCGAGAATTTTCCCAAGGGCACAGGCTTCGCCAAGGTCGACGTGCCGCCGGTCAGCGCACTGGCGCTGCCGCTGGCGGAGGTGGCAGCATTTTCCATCGACGATGTCACCACCACCGAAATCGACGATGCGTTTTCCGTCACCCTGCTGGCCGATGGCCTGGTACGCATCGGCATTCACATCGCCGCCCCTGGACTGGGCATCAGCCGCGATGACGCCATCGATGCGATCGCGCGTGCGCGCATGTCGACGGTGTATATGCCCGGCGACAAGATCACCATGCTGCCCGATGAGGTGGTCGACGCGTTCACGCTGGCACAGGGCAAGACCTGTCCGGCCTTGTCGCTGTATGCCACGCTCGACATGGCCGACTGGTCGATCGTCGCCACCGAGACCCGTGCCGAAGCCGTGCCGATCGCCGCCAACCTGCGCCACAACGACCTCGATGACCAGGTGTCGGAAGAAAACCTGGCCGCCGGCGCCGGCGAGTATGCGCACAAGGACGACATCGCTGTACTGTGGTCCTGGGCCCAGGTGCTCGAACAGGGCCGCATGGCCAAGCGCGAGAGCTTTGGCCTGCGCCCGGAGCAGAACAACCGCGTCGATTTCAATTTCTATGTCGACGATGACGTGGTCAGCATCGTGCGCCGCAAGCGCGGCGCGCCGCTCGACAAGATCGTTGCCGAACTGATGATCTTTGCCAACAGCACCTGGGGCAAGTTCATGCATGACAATGGCGTGCCCGGCATCTACCGCAGCCAGGGCGGCGCCGGTGGCGGCTGGGCCACGCGCATGCAGGTGCGCATGGTGACCCATGCCGCGCCGCACCAGGGCTTGGGCGTGGACCAGTATGCCTGGAGCACCTCGCCATTGCGGCGCTACACCGACCTGGTAAACCAGTGGCAGATCCTGGCCTGTGTCGGCAACGGCGTCGCCGCCCCGCTGGTGGCGCCGTTCAAGCCGCGGGACGCCGGCCTGTTCGCGATCGTTTCCGCTTTCGATGCCGCCTATGCCGCCTACAATGAATTCCAGACCAGCATGGAGCGTTACTGGTGCCTGCGCTGGCTGGCGCAGGAAGGCGTGCGCCAGGTCGAAGCGGTCGTATTGAAGGATGAGATCCTGCGCCTGGTGGATATTCCGCTGGTGGTCAAATTGCCCGGCATGATCAGCGTGGCACGCGGTACCCAGGTCAAGCTCGACTTGCTGCATCTTGATGAAATCGACCTGACGGTCGACGCGCGCCTGCTGGAAATCAGTGCGCCCGCTGCCGGCGGTGGCGCCGACGAAGGCGAGATGGATGAGCTGGAAGAAGCCGTCGATCGCCTCGAAGGCGAGGCAGAAGCCGAAGCGGAAAGTGAAGCCGAAGCGAAACAAGCAGCCGAAGCCGAAGCGAAACCCGAAGCCGCAGCCGAAGTGAAACCCGACGAAGCCGAAGGCGCAGCCGAAGTGAAACCCGAATCGTAGCCGAAGCCGAAACCGAAGCGGACCGTGAACCCGCAGCGGACCGCGAACCCGCAGTCGACCGCGAACCCGCAGCAGAAGCCGGTCCGGGTGCCGACGATGAAGCGGCAGCCGAGATCAATACGCCTGCAAACGGGGAAACTGCCTCCAGGCCGAAGCAGCGCCGGCGTCCAGGGCAAAATCAACTTCGCAGCCGGATCACAAGCCAGGGCCGGGCCGGATCCGGATCGAAAGCCGGGACCATGCAGGGCAAAACCGCAATGCAGGCCTTGGCGTTGACCGGCCTGCAGGCCCGGACCTGCAGACATTGAGCAAAAAGCAGACGGGCGCTGCCACGGTTGTCGTAAAATCGGGTCTTTCCGGCTTGGCGGCCGATGTGTTGTCCGACTCTCCGGCCGCCTTGCCGGCACCCGCAGCGCGGTTTTTTCCACTGAATCCTGAACAATCTTCGTGAAGCCTCTTTTCAAAAACTCGACGCTCAACATCGCCATTGCGGTTTCGCTGCTGGTTCACGGCCTGCTGCTGGCAGTGCACTTCTCTGCGCCGCCGGCTCGCCGCCTGGCGCCTGTCGACCCGGGCATCGAAGTCATTCTGGTCAATGCCAAGCATGACAAGGCGCCGCTGAAAGCTGACGCACTGGCGCAGGCCAATCTCGATGGCGGCGGCAATGCCGACGACGGCCGCGCCAAGTCACCTTTGCCAGACCTGCGCAAGGTCGAGGATGGCGATGCGCTGGCCGTCAGCCAGCGCCGCATTGCCCAGCTCGAAGCGCAGCAGCAGCAGATCATCGCCCAGACTGCCGTCAAGACGGCCTTGGCAGTACCGCGTCCTGATGAAAAGGAAGTGCAGCGCGAAAAGACGCCGCAAGCCGGCACCGATGCAACGCAAACCACGCATGCGCTGGCGCGCATGGAAGCGGAAATCTCGCGCAGCATCGAGGAATACAACAAGCGGCCGAAAAAAACCCAGATCACCCCGAGCACGCGCGAGGTCGGCTATGCCATGTACTACTCGGCGCTGCAAAAGAAGGTGGAAAATCTCGGGACCGTGAACTTCCCGCAGAAAGATGGCCAGAAACTGTATGGCGAACTGGTGGTCTATATTCCAGTCTTCCACGATGGCACCATCTATGACAAGGAAGGCGGCCCGCGTATCGAAAAATCCTCCGGCAACCGGGCGCTCGATGCGGCAGCCTTGTCGATCGTGCGGCGTGCCGCGCCTTTCGGTGCGTTTCCGCCGAATATGCGCAGCACCGACAAGGACGATGTCTGGGAAATCATCACCCGCTTCAAGTTTACCCGCGAAGACATGGTGGAAACCCAGCTGCGCGGCAACAACAACTGATGAACACGCCATCGCCGCTGCCAACGCGCACCAGTGCAGCACTGCCGCGCTACGCCGTCATTGGCAATCCGGTGGCACACAGCAAATCGCCCGGCATTCATGCCGCTTTTGCGGCGCAGACCGGCCAGGCTATGGTGTATGAGCATTTGCTGGCGCCGCTCGACGGTTTTGCTGCCAGCGTACGGTGCTTCATGGCGCAAGGCGGCCAGGGTGCCAATGTCACGGTACCGTTCAAGCTGGAAGCCTTCGCCCTGGCAGACACCCTGTCGGAACGCGCGCGCCTGGCCGGTGCCGTCAATACGCTGCTGTTTGCTGCCGACGGCTGCATCCATGGCGACAACACCGATGGCCAGGGGCTGGTCACCGACATGGTCGGCAATGCCGGCTGGACCATGGCCGGCAAGCGCATCCTGCTGCTGGGCGCCGGTGGCGCCGCGCGCGGGGTCTTGCTGCCGATGCTGGCACAGGCGCCGCGTGAACTTGTCATCGGCAACCGCACGGTATCGAAGGCCGACGAGCTGGTGGCGCAACTGCTGCCGTTTGCCCGCCAGTGCCGCTTGTCGGCCAGTGATTTTCCCAGCCTGTGCGGCCGGTTCGACCTGGTCATCAACGCCACCTCGGCCAGCATTGCCGCACAGGTGCCGCCCTTGCCAGCCGGGGTGATTGGTGCCGGCACGCTGGCCTATGACATGATGTATGGCGCGGAACCGACAGTGTTCCTGCGCCATGCGCTGGACTGCGGTGGCCAGGTGCGTGACGGCATCGGCATGCTGGTCGAGCAGGCCGCCGAATCGTTTTACCTGTGGCGGGGCGTGCGCCCCGACACGACAGCGGTCTTGCAGCAGCTGCGTGATGGCCTGCGCGCTCCAATCTGAACTATCCAACCCGCACCCCGACCCGAGCGTAGCCCGATGGCCTTTTCGAAAAAAAAATCCCGCTCCGGCAATGCCGGCAAGCCGGCGCAACGCTCCTGGCTGATGCGGGGTCTGCTGTGGCTGGTGGTGCTGCCAGTGATGCTGGTCCTGCTGCTGCAGCTGTATTTCTTCCTGCAGATCGGCTGGTGGGTCAACCACAATCCCGGCTCCACCAGTTTCATGCGCCGCCAGCTGGCCGTGCTGCAGGAAAAAAATCCCGATATCAAGCTGCAGTATGTCTGGGTGCCGTACGAGCGCATTTCGACCAATCTCAAGCGCGCCATCATTGCGTCGGAAGACAGCAATTTTTCCGAGCACGACGGTGTCGACTGGCAGGCCATGCAGAAGGCCTATGAAAAGAATACCCGCAAGGGCCATGTGGTCTCGGGCGGCTCGACCATTACCCAGCAGCTGGCCAAGAATCTGTTCCTCTCGGGCGAGCGCAGCTACCTGCGCAAGGGTGAGGAATTCATCATCACCTACATGCTGGAATTCTGGATGGAGAAGGAACGCATCTATGAAATCTATCTGAATGTGGTGGAGTGGGGCAGTGGCGTCTACGGTGCCGAGGCCGCCGCGCGGCACTATTACAACATTCCTGCCGCCAGTCTTTCGGCCAGCCAGGCGGCGCGCCTGGCGGTCATGCTGCCCAATCCCCGCGTGTTTGAAAAGAACCGTAATTCGGTTTATCTGACCCGCCGCAGCGCCTTGATCCTGCGGCGCATGGGTTCGGCCGAATTGCCTTGACGGTGGCGGCGCGTGTTCTTCACATCCTTTCTGCTTCGACCGTGCCCCTGTTGCGGTTTGTGCGGTATTTGTCCTTGCCTGGCGCTGACCTTGACCTTACACTTGCGCTGATTTTTTTGCCACGCCGGGCGGCACGGAAGAAGGAAGCCCAATGATCAATGTGTTTGTTTTGCAGAACGGCCGGCTCAACCAGGTCAACATCGAAAGCCGCAACGATCTCGAGCGCGCCACGCCAGTGTGGGTCGACCTGACCGATCCGAACGATGAAGAACGCGCCTGGGTGAAAAGCATCTATGGCGTGACCCTGCCTGGCGAAGACGAGGTCAAGGATATCGAAGCGTCGGCACGCTATTACGAAGCGGAAAATGGCGACCTGCATCTGCGCACCGACTTCCTGCTGGAAGAAGACGATGGCCGCTCGCGTGTGGTCACCGTGGCGTTCATCCTCAACAAGAACATGCTGTTCTCGGTGCACACCGACGACCTGCCGGTGTTTCGCCTGGTGCGCATGCGTGCGCGCTCGCGGCCCGGGTCGATTGGCGACTACAAGGATGTGCTGCTCGACCTGTATGCCACCGATGCCGAATATTCTGCCGATGCGCTCGAAGGCGTCTACCAGAACCTGGAGGAAGTCAGCCGCAGCGTGCTGAAAAAGGACTTTACCGATCAGGACGCGGCGGCCTCGCTGACCGCCATCGCCAGCGAGGAAGATCTGAATGGCCGCATCCGCCGCAACATGATGGATACCCGGCGCGCCGTGAGTTTTTTGATGCGCGGACGGCTGCTCAATGCCGAGCAGTTTGAAGATGCGCGCCAGATCCTGCGCGACATCGAATCGCTCGATGGCCACACTGCCTTCCTGTTCGACAAGATCAACTTCCTCATGGACGCCACGGTCGGTTTCATCAACATCAACCAGAACAAGATCATCAAGATCTTCTCGGTGGCCTCGGTCGCCTTCCTGCCGCCGACACTGATCGCCAGCATC
>JBPBPY010000064.1:0-29024 GCA_050954505.1 Janthinobacterium lividum | reverse complement strand
ACCAACAAGGATTTTCCAAGTGTCGTCCAGCTTGGCAAGGACGCCGCCAGCCAGTTGGCCGGGGCCGTCGGTCTGAACGTGGAAGATGAAGACGCCTACCGCGCCATCTGGGCCAGGAGCTGCAAAGCGGAATCCCACCTGCAGACGGTGGTCGAAAAGCTTGCGGCTTTGCGGGACGGTGACTTGCCTGCAAAGGTGCGTGACCGGCTGCGCCTGTTGTGCAATCTTGCTGGCGCCAACCTGGTCAGTCTTTGCAAGCTGGTCGAGGAGCTGGACAAGCATGCCCTGCGCATCGTGCCGGTGAAAGCTGATTCAAAGGCCGCTCGCAGCGGTGCGGCTACTGCCCGCAGCAAGATAGAGCGCAGGCGCAGCATGGACTTTCACCGGCCGGCGCACGCGCCGCGCGGCGAGCAAGCCAAAGCGGAGGAAACCGATCTCGACGTCGACGCACGGCGCAAGCCGCGCACGGGCAAACCCAGGGCCAGCCTGCGCAAGACAGCAGCCGAAAAGCATGACCTGTCCCAGCATGTGCCGGCGTTACGTGATCGGCAACACAAACGCAAGATCGCCAGGGAAGTGTCGCTGCAGGCAAGCGGTGATCTCGCGGCGGCAGCGACAAAGGCAATCGACTTGCCCTTGGCTGGTAAGGCCACGCCAGCGAAATTCGCAGCCCCGGATCCGGCAACGCTGGCAGCCGAACGCAAACAGCGCCAGAATGTGTATGGCCAGCTGGCTTCCTACTACCTGCCGGAGTGGGCGCTGGGCCTGGAGAGCGGCAAAAGATCGGTGCTCAAGCGCTATGCCAACGACCAGGCCAATCCTGCCAGGCTCAAGCTGGCGCAAGCCATCGCGGTACAACGCTCCTGCCTGGAAAACATCGCCATGTTTGCCCAACAGATTCCACCTTCCAGGCGCGCTGTTGCTTATGGCACGCCATTGCAGGCGGCACTGCAGAGTGCAAGGCAATTTCTAGCCGAAGCCGTCGACGAGCTTGGTGGACTCGATCTGGGTTCGCTGTTGACCATGCGCATCCGGTTGCGCGGCGCCAGCCATCATATCCAGCTGGCTTCCGGCCTGGTTGAAAATGCTGTCAAGTCTGCGCTGGTGCATCCCAACGACCGTCTTGGTGAAGTAGGGCGCGTTGCCCTGCAGGATCTCGCCATCGGGGTTGCCGAATTGATCGCCCAGGGTGAGGTCTTCGTTGAACTGGCGCTGGAACAGCAAAAGCAGTCTGCGCAGCAGGAGAAGAGCCCCGAAAAGGCAGCATTCGACGGCGCTGCCGCCTTGCCGGTCAGCGATGCGCCGATTGGCGGGGATGGACCGCGCGGCGATGCGTTGCCGCGCAGTCCGGTAAGGTCGGTGCCGGTACTGAAATCTGCTGCGGTAGAGTATTCTGCGGTTGACGATGTATTGATTTCGCCGCGCGGGCGTTCGGGCAGCAGGAGCAGTCCGGGGCATGCAGCTGTGGTTCCGGATCGCAGCACTGTGGCAATCCTGTCCGATCGCGCAATCCTGAACACCCCGGCTGCCGAGAGCGCTGAGCAGTTGCATGATCAGTGAGTGGCAGGCGAAATCCTCCGCCCAGGCTATTATCGTCGTCTTATCGAAGAGCATTGTCCTGAAAAACAATGCTGGATGAAACATGCAGGAGCAAGAATGTTTGCTCCTGCAATGCGGCAATGACTCATCTCTTGATGAGTCATTGCTTTTGGCGCCTGTTGGTCGAAGTTTGCTAATTCAAATGCGCAGTTTGGTTATCATGAAAAATACAAATCGAGTAACTCGGCGTGGGTAACTGCATCCACGTTGTCCGTTGTCATAATCTCCGTAAAAGGCGTGGTAATGGTTCCTCGCTCAGAAAAAATGCGTGTGATGGATGCGCTTTCGTCATAATAAAGATAATAACTAAAATTATCGACTTCCGGGTTTGCCGGTAACAGTAGTAATTTATCTGAAAATCTTGCTTCATTATTACCAACATCGTCTTCAGCCACAATCATTGCAAATTTTACATCAAGATAATCTGTTTCCACTTCGATTTCATCTTGCAATTCGTCAGTAAATGTGGTGACCTCATCAATGCGTTCCAAAACGGCATCGCTGAATGGCTCTAGGTTCGCACTTTCAGTATAAAGTGCGCCGATATATAAAGCGTCTCCTTTGTCAACGATCGAATTATGGTTGACACCGAAGATCGCTGCGAGCGGCGTGGCGGGCGCATCTGGCTTGAAGGCTTTCACCAGAACATCCGGCTGGACTTCGGTGCCAAACAATGAGCCTGCATCGATATGCTGATCGACATGCATTGAATACATCGTGGAGGTATTCGGCGCCTCGATCCGGTCATCCTTGACCGTGAAGGAAAAGGAAGCCTGTCCGCCGCTGTCGGTAATGCCTTCGCGATAGTAGACCAACTTGCCACTATCCAGATCGCTGGCGGAAATCACCGTAGGTGTTTGAGTGTCTCCAAGCAAGGTGTCGCCATAATAAAGTTTGCCTCCACCCTGGAAAGCGCTGACTGACAACGCGACAAAAGCGTCGTTGTCGGCATCGTGAAAGCCGAAATCGTCCCGGCTGAATACATGGCCTACCTCATTGGTCGTCTTGATTCCCTCGCCTGGATTGGCTGTCGGCGCCGAAAATTGCGATGACGGCAGGTTGACAAAATCCGACGCATCGATGGTCGAAGCGCGCGTGCCGACCAGCTTGACGAGCATGTCGGCAATGCCATCGCTGCCGATCGTATCGGCATAAGCTGATGTCGTCGGTATGCCGAACGTCGTTTTCTCCGTGGTCCAGACGCCGTTGGCTGCATTCGGCGTGGTCGAGAAAAACAGATGTTCTGCCATCGGTCCAAAGTCAATCCTGTCGCCGCCGTCAAAACCGGTTATGACGTCCGGGTGCATGACGGTTGAGTCGGTAGTCGTGCGAATAGCATAAATATCACTGCCGGCACCACCGGCAAGCAAATCGGCATCCGCACCCCCAGGCAGAAGGTCGTTGCCGTCGTCGCCGTACAAGATGTCCGATCCGGAATCACCTTCCAATACATCAGACCCTGCACCACCAGCAAGTAAATCGGCATCCAGGCCGCCATCCAGACGGTCGTCGCCATTGCCACCATCGAGCAAATCGGCATCCGGCCCACCAAGCAGATAGTCGTTGTCGTCATCCCCGTACAAGGCATCCGATCCGGCGCCACTAGCCAGTGAATCGGGTCCCGTTCCGCCATGAAGAATGTCCTGGCCGCTGCCGCCGTCGAGATCGTCCTTGTCCGCTCCACCCCAGAGTACATCGTTACCGACGCCGCCTACCAGGTAGTCCCTGCCTCCTTCGCCCATGAGCGTATCGTTGCCTTCTTTGCCATTTATCTCAGTATCGTCACCTTGTGTACCGACAATCAGATTGCCCAGGGTATTGCCATTCAAGAGAGATGATCGGGTTTCAGTGGAGTGCAATGCTTCCAGGTTCTCACCCAAATTGTAATAGCCTTCGGCAACATAAACTGTGTCATAGCCGTTATTTGCATTTTCCAGGATTGTGTCTGTTCGGTCATCGATAAAATAGGTATCGTCGCCAGCGCCGCCTTGAAGCGTATCGATTCCACCGCCACTGTGAAGCTGATTCTTCCCACTGTTGCCAATGATGGTGTTGTCAAGAGCATTACCAGTTGCATTCAGGTTCGCATTCCCTGTGAGTGTCAGATTTTCGACCTGGCTGGGCAGCTCGTAATTGTTGAGGTTGGTCGAAACGGTATCGATGCCCTGATCCGCCAACTCGGTGATGACATCGCTCGCATGATCGACCACATAACGGTCATCGCCCAGGCCGCCTTTCATCAGATCGAAGCCAATGCCACCGTCAAGCATGTCATTTCCGGCGCCCCCGTCCAGGGTGTCGTTGCCGGCATCGCCGAACAGCGGATCGTCGCCGGCAAGGCCATTCAAGACATCATCGTTCTCTTTTCCGTGGATGAGGTCCGCGGCGCTGGTGCCGTTGAGTACGTCCTTTTTGGATGTTCCAGTGATATTGGCCATGATGTCTCCGTGGTGGAATGCAGTCCAGATTCAAGAGTTGCGCTAACGAAATGAATATTCGAATCAATCCAAATGATTTGAGTTAGAAAGCTAAATATTAGTACCGTTAGTTACAACATCCAATGTTTTTATACTAACGGTATTAAAATAATTTCTCAGATTTTGCATTGCACTTGGGACCAATTCGCCTGATTCGTCGCTCGACAGCGCCATTTCACAGCAAAAACCATCAGGTCAATCTCCCCGGTTTGACCGTCCCGCACCTGCAGGCTAAAATGATGGGTTAATAAAAATTCAAGGTATCATGCGTCGCAAACTCATCGCAGGCAATTGGAAAATGAACGGCAGCCTGGCCGCCAACGAGGCCTTGCTGGCCGCCATTCAATCTGGGCTGGGCAGCACGCCAGCCTGTGACATCGCCGTCTGCGTACCGGCGCCGTATCTGGCGCAATGCCAGTCGCTGGCTGGCGGCACGGCCATCGCGCTTGGCGCGCAGGATGTCTCCGAGCACGAGGCGGGCGCATTCACCGGCGAAGTCAGCGCTGCCATGCTGGCCGATTTCGGCTGCACGCATGTCATCCTTGGCCACTCGGAGCGGCGCTCCTTCCATGGTGAAAGCAATGAGTTGGTGGCGCGCAAGACCCTGCGTGCAATTGACTCGGGACTCACCCCTCTGGTCTGTGTCGGCGAAACGCTGGCCGAGCGCGAAGCAGGGCAGACGGCGCAAGTCGTTGGCCAGCAGCTCGCTGCTGTGCTGGAAGTCATCGATGCAGCCGACGTCGCCGATATCGTCGTTGCCTACGAGCCGGTCTGGGCCATTGGCACCGGCAAGACCGCGACGCCGGAAATGGCGCAGGAAGTGCATGCGCTGCTGCGCGCTGCACTGGTGCGCAAGAATGCCGAAGCCGGCGTGGCAGTGCGCATCCTGTACGGCGGCAGCATGAAGCCGGACAATGCCGCACAATTGCTGGCCATGGAAGACATCGATGGCGGCTTGATCGGTGGCGCGGCATTGAAAGCGGCGGATTTCCTCGCCATCATTGCGGCAGCTTCTTGAGCTGATTTGCCGTGCGAGGCATGAAGGCCACATTTGGGGCCTGGCCAGCAAGCAGGACATACAGAATCAACCAACACTGGATAGAACCGTAATGAATACATTTTTTACCATCATCGTCGTCATACAAGTGATTGCGGCGCTGTCGATCATCGGCCTGGTCCTGCTTCAGCATGGCAAGGGCGCCGACATGGGCGCCGCATTTGGCTCGGGTGCGTCGGGCAGCCTGTTCGGTGCCAGCGGGTCGTCGAACTTCCTGTCGAAGTCGACCGGCGTGGCGGCGGCAGTGTTTTTCATTGCCACCCTGGCGCTGGCGTATCTCGGCAATCGTCCGGTCGCCGGCACCGGCGGTGTGATGGACAGGCTGCCAGCGGCCAGCGCGCCAGTCAATTCAGTGCCGGGCGCACCAGCGGCGCCATCCACGAGCGCAGCAAAGCCGGCCGTGCCAGGTCCGGCACAATCGACACCCGTGCCGGTGCCAGCAGCGCCGGCATCGCCCGCAACCGGACAATCGGGTTCAATCCCGAAGTAATTGGCATCAGGTAAAAATAGTCATAAAGAACTTTAAGAATCTGCCGTAACCGGCAAGGATGTCTAGGATTGCTGTTGTGAAAGTGTTTTGAAATTCCGCTGTATTTGTCTGGTAAATGTGTAATTGTGCATTGAACAAAAGAAGTGGAGTTGTTAGAATACGGGCCTCACGCCGACGTGGTGAAATTGGTAGACACGCTATCTTGAGGGGGTAGTGGCGAAAGCTGTGCGAGTTCGAGTCTCGCCGTCGGCACCATAATCAGAAAAGCCAGCAAGGGGAGTGTGCAAGACTACCTGAGCTGGCTTTTTGTCGAAATGCCTTGACCGGTCAAGCAAGATGCTTTGCTAGACATGAATCAAGGAGCTGTTGAGCTAATGTCGAATCAAGACGGTTTCTGTGCGATGTTATACACCGAAATTGTTGGATGACTGACCGGCCGATGCATGGCGCATGTGTTTCGAAGTGCGCCACTGTGCTGTCAAGGCCCGGTCATTTGCCAGTCACAATGCACCAATGTTTTACGACTGTTTTGCGACTGTTTTAATTTCTAGCGATCAAACGTGAACCTCGAAAACTATTTCCCCGTACTACTCTTCATTCTCGTCGGCATCGGCGTAGGCGTCGCGCCCCAGGTGCTGGGACGTTTGCTGGCACCCTACAAGCCCGATATCGAAAAAAATTCCCCCTACGAGTGCGGCTTTGAAGCATTCGAAGATGCGCGCATGAAGTTCGATGTGCGTTACTACCTGGTCGCAATTTTATTCATCCTGTTTGATCTGGAAACCGCGTTTTTCTTCCCGTGGGGCGTTGCCATGCGCGAGCTGGGCTGGTCCGGCTTCGTCACCATCCTGCTGTTCATCGCGGAATTCGTGGTCGGCTTTTGGTACATTTGGAAGAAAGGTGCCCTTGATTGGGAATGAACCATGTCAATTGAAGGTGTACTCAACGAAGGCTTCGTCACCACCACGGCCGACAAGCTGATCAACTGGACCCGTACCGGTTCGATGTGGCCAATGACGTTTGGTCTGGCCTGCTGTGCAGTCGAGATGATGCATGCGGGCGCAGCCCGTTATGACCTCGACCGCTTTGGTGTGGTGTTCCGTCCCTCGCCGCGCCAATCCGACGTGATGATCGTCGCCGGCACGCTGTGTAACAAGATGGCGCCGGCGCTGCGCAAGGTGTATGACCAGATGGCCGAGCCACGCTGGGTCATCTCGATGGGCTCCTGTGCCAACGGCGGCGGCTACTACCATTATTCGTATTCGGTCGTGCGCGGCTGCGACCGCATCGTGCCTGTCGATATCTACGTGCCCGGCTGTCCCCCGACTGCCGAAGCGCTGCTGTATGGCGTCATGCAGCTGCAAAACAAGATCAAGCGCACCAACACGATCGCTCGCTGAACAGGGCCGCATCACAAGATATGACAACCAAACTGGAAACCCTGGTCGCCGCGCTGAAGAATGCGCTGGGCGATCATGTGCAAAACCTGCAGGTCGAACTGGGCGAAGTCACCATCGTCGTCAAGTCGGCCAATTACCTCGACGCCATGCGCGTGCTGCGCGACCATGCCGATCTGCGTTTCGAGCAGCTCATCGATCTGTGCGGTGTGGATTACTCACTGTATGGCGACGGCATCTGGGAAGGGCAGCGCTACGCCGCCGTCTCGCACCTGCTGTCGCTGTCGCACAACTGGCGCGTGCGCGTGCGCGTGTTCGCGCCCGACGATGAATTCCCGCTGGTGCCTTCGGTCAACGACATCTGGAACTCGGCCAACTGGTATGAGCGCGAAGCGTTCGACCTGTACGGCATCCTGTTCGATGGCCACAATGACTTGCGCCGCATCCTCACCGACTACGGCTTCATCGGCCATCCGTTCCGCAAGGACTTCCCGGTTACCGGGTATGTCGAGATGCGCTACGATCCCGAACAAAAACGCGTCATTTACCAGCCCGTGACCATCGATCCGCGCGAAAACGTGCCGCGCGTGATTCGTGAAGAAAACTACGGGGTCAAATAATCATGGCTGAAATCAAGAACTACACGCTCAACTTCGGTCCCCAGCATCCTGCCGCCCACGGCGTGCTGCGCCTGGTGCTGGAGCTCGACGGTGAAGTCATCCAGCGCGCCGATCCGCATATCGGCCTGCTGCATCGCGCCACCGAAAAACTGGCCGAACAGAAGACCTACCTGCAGTCGGTGCCCTACATGGATCGTCTCGACTATGTGTCGATGATGGCCAACGAGCATGCGTACGTGATGGCCATCGAAAAGATGCTGGGCCTGGAAGTGCCATTGCGCGCCCAATACATCCGCGTCATGTTCGATGAAATCACGCGCCTTCTGAACCACCTGATGTGGCTGGGCGCGCATGCGCTCGACGTCGGCGCCATGGGCGTGTTCCTGTATGCCTTCCGCGAACGCGAAGACCTGTTCGACTGCTACGAAGCGGTGTCGGGCGCGCGCATGCATGCCGCCTATTACCGTCCGGGCGGCGTCTACCGCGACCTGCCAGACAGCATGCCGCAGCATAACGCCTCCATCGTGCGCAACGCCAAGGCCATCAAGCAGCTCAATGAAAATCGCCAGGGTTCGCTGCTCGACTTCATCGAAGACTTCACCACTCGTTTCCCGACCTATGTCGATGAATACGAAACGCTGCTGACCGACAACCGGATCTGGAAACAGCGCCTGGTCGGCATCGGCGTGGTGTCGCCTGAGCGCGCCAAGGCCATGGGTTTCACCGGCGCCATGCTGCGCGGTTCGGGTATCGAATGGGACTTGCGCCGCAAGCAGCCCTACGAAGTCTACGACCTGCTCGACTTCGACATCCCGGTTGGCAAGAACGGCGACTGCTACGACCGCTATCTGGTGCGCGTGGAAGAGATGCGCCAGTCTAACCGCATCATCAAGCAATGCGTCGAATGGCTGCGCAACAACCCAGGCCCGGTGATGGTCGACAACCACAAGGTGGCGCCGCCATCGCGTGTGAACATGAAGTCGAACATGGAAGAGCTGATCCATCACTTCAAGCTGTTTACCGAAGGCTTCCATGTGCCGCCGGGCGAAGCCTATGCTGCAGTCGAGCATCCGAAGGGCGAGTTCGGCATCTACATCGTCTCCGACGGCGCCAACAAGCCTTACCGCTTGAAGATCCGCGCTCCCGGTTATGCGCACCTGGCGGCATTGAATGAAATGGCCAAGGGTCACATGATTGCCGACGCGGTCACCATCATCGGCACGCAGGATATCGTGTTCGGCGAGATCGACCGCTGAACGGCAGTCATTAGCAACCGTCTGCGCCAGGGCTGGCGCGGACGTGGTTTTGAGCCGCATCGGCGGATCAAGTACAGAGGCACAGAGAATGGCGTTATCAGAACTGGCGTACAAAAAAATCGATCGCGAAGTGGCGAAATTTCCACCCGATCAAAAGCAGTCGGCTGTCATGGCCGCGTTGGCGATTGCGCAGGATGAACAGGGCTGGCTTGCGCCCGAGACCATGGAGGCCATTGCCGTCCATCTCGGCATGGCCGCCATCGCAGTGCAGGAAGTGGCAACTTTCTATGCGATGTACAACACCAGCCCGGTCGGCAAACACAAGATCACTGTCTGCACCAACCTGCCATGCGCGCTGTCGGGCGGCGACCAGGCAGCCCACCATTTGAAGCATGTGCTGGGCATCGACTTTCGCGGCACCACCGCCGATGGCGAATTCACGCTGATGGAAGGCGAGTGCATGGGCGCCTGCGGCGATGCACCGGTGCTGCTGGTGAATAACAAGCGCATGTGCAGCTGGATGTCGAACGACAAGATCGACACGCTGCTCGAGGAATTGAAAAAATGACCTGCCTGCACAACCGTCACATCAACCCATTGATCCTGGCTGGCCTGGATGGCAGCAACTGGCGCCTGGCCGACTATGTCGCCCGCGGCGGCTATGAATCGCTGCGCCGCATCCTGACCGAAAAGATCACGCCGGAGCAGGTGATTGCCGAACTCAAGGCGTCGTCGCTGCGCGGGCGCGGCGGCGCCGGTTTTCCGACCGGGCTGAAGTGGAGCTTCATGCCACGCCAGTTCCCGGGCCAGAAATACCTGGTCTGTAACAGCGATGAAGGCGAGCCGGGCACCTTCAAGGATCGCGACATCATCCGCTACAACCCGCACGCACTGATCGAAGGCATGGCCATCGGCGCTTACGCCATGGGCATCACGGTGGGCTACAACTACATCCACGGCGAGATTTTCTCGGCCTACGACCGTTTCGAGGAAGCGCTGGAAGAGGCGCGCGCCGCCGGTTTCCTCGGCGACGGCATCATGGACAGCAGCTTCAATTTCCAGCTGCACGCCTTCCATGGCTACGGCGCCTATATCTGCGGCGAAGAAACCGCCTTGCTCGAATCGCTCGAAGGCAAGAAGGGCCAGCCGCGCTTCAAGCCGCCATTCCCGGCCAGCTTCGGCCTGTACGGCAAGCCGACAACGATCAACAATACCGAAACGTTTGCGGCCGTGCCGTTCATCTTCAAGATCGGCGGCGAAGCCTACGCCAAGCTGGGCAAGCCCAACAATGGCGGCACCAAGATCTTTTCGATTTCGGGCGACGTCACCAATCCGGGCAACTACGAAGTACCGCTCGGCACCCCGTTTGCGACCCTGATGGAACTGGCTGGCGGCATGCGCGACGGCAAGAAAATCAAGGCCGTGATCCCGGGCGGTTCATCCTCGCCGGTGGTCACCGGTGAAGTCATGATGAACACCGACCTCGACTACGACTCGATCGCCAAGGCCGGCTCGATGCTCGGTTCGGGCGCCGTGATCGTCATGGATGAAACCCGCTGCATGGTCAAGTCGCTGCTGCGCCTGTCCTACTTCTACTATGAAGAATCATGCGGCCAGTGCACGCCATGCCGTGAAGGTACCGGCTGGATGTACCGCATGGTTCACCGCATCGAAAACGGCCAGGGCAGGGCGTCGGACCTCGATGTATTAAATTCGGTGGCAGACAATATCCAGGGCCGCACGATCTGCGCCCTGGGCGATGCGGCGGCAATGCCGGTGCGCGCGATGATCAAGAACTTCACCTCGGAGTTCGAATACCACATCGAGCACAAGCACTGTCTGGTGCCTACCTATATCTGATTGCAAAGAAAAGCAAAACATGGTCGAAATCGAAATAGACGGCAAGAAAGTGGAAGTGCAGGAGGGCAGCATGGTGATGGACGCTGCCAACAAGCTCGGCACCTACATTCCGCACTTTTGCTATCACAAGAAACTCTCCATCGCGGCCAACTGCCGCATGTGCCTGGTTGAAGTCGAGAAGGCGCCCAAGCCGCTGCCGGCCTGCGCCACGCCGGTGACCGCCGGCATGATCGTGCGCTCGCATAGCGACAAGGCGGTCAAGGCGCAAAAAGGCGTGATGGAATTTTTGCTGATCAATCACCCGCTCGACTGTCCGATCTGCGACCAGGGCGGCGAATGCCAGCTGCAGGATCTGGCCGTTGGCTATGGCGCTTCGCAGTCGCGCTACGAAGAAGAAAAGCGCGTGGTCGCACCCAAGGAAGCCGGCCCGCTGATCTCGATGCGCGAGATGAGCCGCTGCATCCACTGCACCCGCTGCGTGCGCTTTGGCCAGGAAGTGGGCGGCGTGATGGAGTTCGGCATGCTGGGCCGCGGCGAACATGCGGAAATCACCGCATTCGTCGGCAAGGCGGTTGATTCCGAATTGTCCGGCAACATGATCGACCTGTGCCCGGTTGGCGCACTGACGTCGAAGCCATTCCGCTATCGCGCCCGCACCTGGGAACTCTCGCGCCGCAAGTCGGTGTCGCCCCATGATAGCCTGGGCGCCAACCTGACCGTGCAGGTCAAGGGCGGCGAAGTCATGCGCGTGCTGCCGCTGGAAAACGATGGCGTCAATGAATGCTGGCTGTCCGACAAGGACCGCTTTGCCTATGAAGGCCTGAACAGCGAAGAACGCCTGACACAGCCGATGGTCAAGCAGGACGGCAAGTGGCAAACCACCGACTGGCAAACCGCACTCGAATACGTTGCGCATGGCTTGCGCAGCATCCGCCATGAGCACGGCGCCAATGCGCTGGCCGCACTTGCTGCGCCGACGTCGACGCTGGAAGAAATGACGCTGCTGCAAAAAGTCATGCGCGGCCTGGGTTCGGAAAATATCGACTTTCGCCTGCGCCAGTCCGACTTCATGCTCGACAGCCTGGCAGGCACGAGCTTCAAGCCATGGCTGGGCATGTCGATTGCGGACTTTGGTAACCTGCGTGGCGCCTTCATCATCGGCTCGTTCCTGCGCAAGGACCATCCTCTGCTGGCCGCGCGCTTGCGCAATGCCGTCAAGCACGGCGCCAAGGTCAGGCTGCTGCATGCAACCGATGACGACTTGCTCATGCCGGTTGCCAACAAGCTGATCCTGGCGCCTTCGCAATGGCTCAATGCCTTGAATGAAGTCATTGTGGCGATCGCCCAGGCCAAAAATATCGCTGCACCGGCCGGTTTTGCCGGCGTGGAGCCTTCGGCTGCCGCCAAGCTCACCGCCGCCAGTTTGCTTACCGGCGAACCGCGTGCGGTTTTCCTCGGCAACGCTGCTGCACAACATCCACAAGCATCGGCCTTGCACGCTGCTGCCCAATGGATTGCACAAAACACCGGCGCCGGTTTTGGCTACCTGACCGAAGCGGGCAATACCGTTGGCGGTTACCTGGCCAATGCCCGTCCCGGCAACGGCGCCAGCGCCGGCGACTTGTTTACCCAGCCGCGCAAGGCGTATGTGTTGCTCAACGTCGAAGCCGAACTCGATTGCCAGGACCCGCAGGCAGCTTATGCCGCACTGTCGAAGGCCGAAATGGTGGTGGCCCTGAGCGCGTTCAAGAACGAGCGCATCATGGAAACCGCCGACGTGCTGCTGCCGGTGGCGCCATTTACCGAAACCTCGGGCACGTTCGTCAACTGCGAAGGCCGGGCGCAAAGCTTCAACCCGAGTGTCAAGCCGCGCGGTGATACCCGTCCGGCATGGAAAGTCTTGCGCGTTCTGGGCAACCTGCTGGCCATCCCGGGTTTCGACTATGAAACCTCGGAAGCGGTGCGCACGGAATTGTTCGCAACGCTGGGCCCGGTGGAAGAGGGCATGGCCGCCTACCTGAACAACTATCTCGACCTGGCGCCAGCCGAGGCTGGTTCGACCCCGGCTGCCGCCAATGGATCACCGGCATCGCTGGCAATGCGCCTGGAGCGCATCGCACCGGTGCCGATCTATTCGACCGACGCCATTGTGCGCCGCTCGGCGCCGCTGCAGCAGACCGACGACGCCATTGCACCGAAAGCAGTGGTTTCAACGGCCCTGGCAGCGGAACTAGGATTAGCCGACGGCGCGCAAGTGATCGTCAGCCAGGGCCAGGCCAGCGTCCATCTGAATGTCGCCATCGATGCCGGCCTGCCCGACAGCGTGGTGCGCGTGGCGGCTGCCCATGAATCGACCTGGGTGTTGGGCGCGATGTTTGGTGCTATTTCGGTGGAGAAAGCGTAATGGATCATTTTCTCTACACCATCACGAGCACCGGCCAGAATGTGTTCGGTTACTTCTGGCCGCTGGTCTGGAACCTGGTCAAGATCATCCTGATCGTGCTGCCCATCATGGGTTGCGTGGCTTACCTCACCCTGTGGGAGCGCAAGCTGATCGGCTGGATGCACGTGCGTATCGGCCCGAACCGGGTTGGTCCTGCCGGACTGCTGCAGCCGATTGCCGATGCCGTCAAGCTGCTGCTCAAGGAAATCATCATCCCGGCCAAGGCCAGCAAGGCCCTGTTCGTCATTGCCCCGGTCATGACCATCATGCCGGCGCTGGCAGCCTGGGTCGCCGTGCCTTTTGGCCCTGAAGTGGCGCTGGCCAACATCAATGCCGGTCTGCTGTTCGTCATGGCCATTACGTCGATGGAAGTGTATGGCGTCATCATCGCCGGCTGGGCGTCGAACTCGAAATATGCCTTCCTTGGCGCCATGCGTGCTTCGGCGCAGATGGTGTCGTATGAAATCTGCATGGGCTTCGTGCTGGTCATCGTGCTGATGGTGTCCGGCAGCCTGAACATGACCGACATCGTGCTGATGCAGACCCGCGGCTATTTTGCCTCCCATGGCTTGAACTTCCTGTCGTGGAACTGGCTGCCGCTGCTGCCGATGTTCTTTGTCTACCTGATCTCGGGCATTGCGGAAACCAACCGTCATCCGTTCGACGTCGTTGAAGGCGAATCGGAAATCGTGGCCGGCCATATGGTGGAATATTCGGGCATGTCGTTTGCCATGTTCTTCCTGGCAGAATACGCCAACATGATCCTGATTTCGGCCATGTGCTCGCTGATGTTCCTGGGCGGTTGGGATTCACCGTTCAACTTTTTCCTGTTCACCTGGATTCCAGGCTGGATCTGGCTGGGCATCAAGACGTTCCTGGTGGTGTCGATCTTTGTCTGGGTGCGCGCCTCTTTCCCGCGCTACCGCTATGACCAGATCATGCGCCTGGGCTGGAAGGTGTTCATTCCCCTGACGCTGGCGTATCTGGTGATCGTCGCCGGCTGGATGCAGACCCCATGGAATATCTGGAAGTAAGGGAAAAATAATGGAATCGAAACTCTATGCAATCAAGGACTTTTTCGGCAGCCTGATGCTGCTGGAATTGTTCAAGGGCCTGGCACTGACCGGACGCTATCTGTTCGCGCGCAAGGTCACCATCCAGTTCCCGGAAGAGAAGACGCCGATGTCGCCGCGTTTCCGTGGTTTGCACGCACTGCGCCGTTATCCAAATGGCGAAGAGCGCTGCATCGCCTGCAAACTGTGTGAAGCAGTCTGTCCGGCAATGGCGATCACGATCGAATCGGAACAGCGTGACGACGGCACCCGCCGTACCACCCGCTATGACATCGATCTGACCAAGTGCATTTTCTGCGGCTTTTGCGAAGAGTCCTGTCCGGTCGACTCGATCGTCGAGACCCATGTGCTGGAATACCATGGCGAAAAGCGCGGCGACCTGTATTTCACCAAGGAGATGCTGCTGGCGGTGGGCGACAAATATGAACCGAACATCGCTGCGGCCCGCGCCGCCGATGCGCCTTATCGATGAAGGGGGAGCTGGTTGCGCCGCTTTTGTGTTGTGCATTGCGTAGTGATCAGCGGATTTCCACCAGCCTCTACCAAACCAATTCGTCGCTCATGTGCTCCTTAGCCTGCGCTTTCTCTTTCAGCTGAACCCTGGTCCACTATGGAATTCAAAACTATTCTTTTCTATGTGTTTTCAGCGATCCTGGTGATCGCTGCAACACGTGTCATCACCGACCGCAATCCGGTGCATGCGGCGCTGTTCCTGGTGCTGTCATTCTTTTCCGCCGCAGCGATCTGGATGCTGCTCAAGGCCGAGTTCCTGGCCATCGTGCTGGTGCTGGTGTATGTCGGCGCGGTGATGGTGCTGTTCCTGTTCGTGGTCATGATGTTGGACATTAACATGGACCGCCTGCGGCTCAATTTCTGGTCCTACTTCCCGCTTGCCGCCACGGTGGGGGTGATCATCGTGCTGGAAATGGCGGCCATCCTGTTCCGCGGTTTCCTGGCCTTCGACGGCAGCGTTCCCGCTGCGTCGGCCAACATCGGCAACACCAAGGAACTCGGCAAGCTGATCTACACCCAGTATGTGTTTGCCTTTGAAATCGCCGCCGTCATCCTGCTGGTTGCCATGGTTGCGGCAGTTGCGCTGACGCTGCGCAAGCGCAAGGACAGCAAATACTACGGCCCGGGCGACGCCGTGCGCGTTTCCAGCAAGGGCCGCATCCGGGTGGTGGCAATGAAGTCGGAAACCGAGCAACCGGTGGTCGACGTTCCCCATCCGGTCATGAGCGGCAACCCGCCCGGACCTGCAGCACCGACGGCGGTGACGCCAGTGGGCACCGCCGTTGGCAGCCTGCCGCCCGCCGCCGCACCCGGCACCGCCGCGCCCGCTTCCGGCCGCGCTCCCGATGGCATAGCGCCACAAAAACAATAAGGGCAGTACCGTGACCCTCACACTTGCACATTTCCTGATCTTGGGCGCGATCCTGTTCGCGATTTCGATCGTCGGCATTTTCCTGAACCGGAAAAACATCATCATCCTGCTGATGGCCATCGAACTCATGCTCCTGGCCGTGAACATGAATTTCATCGCGTTTTCGTATTTCCTCGGTGACGCAGCCGGACAGATCTTCGTTTTCTTCATCCTCACGGTTGCTGCCGCTGAGTCTGCCATCGGTCTCGCCATTCTGGTCGTGCTGTTCCGTAATCTGGATACGATCAACGTGGAAGATCTCGACAGCCTCAAAGGCTAGTTCTTAAAAATAACGATTAAGGTTCATCATGGCGGGGCAACTTAACCCTAACCTCCTTCTGGCCGTACCACTGGCGCCGCTTGTCGGCTCCATGATTGCAGGCTTGTTTGGAACCAGTTTTTTTGGCAACATCATCGGCCGCAAGACGTCGCATACCGTGACGATCCTTGGCGTGGCGATCGCATTCCTGATCTCGCTGCAGACATTGCTGGCGGTGATGGACGGGGCGAGCTACAACGGCACGCTCTACACCTGGATGACGGTGGCCGGCATCAAGCTTGAAGTCGGTTTCCTGGTCGATGCGCTCACCGCGATGATGATGTGCGTGGTGACCTTCGTGTCGCTGATGGTGCACATCTATACCATCGGCTACATGAAGGACGATCCGGGCTACAACCGCTTTTTCTCCTACATCTCGCTGTTTACCTTCTCGATGCTGATGCTGGTAATGAGCAACAACTTCCTGCAGCTGTTCTTTGGCTGGGAAGCGGTTGGACTCGTCTCCTATCTGCTGATCGGTTTCTGGTACACGCGGCCAACGGCGATCTACGCCAACATGAAAGCCTTCCTGGTCAACCGCGTTGGCGACTTCGGCTTCATCCTCGGCATTGGCCTGCTGCTGGCCTATGCCGGCACGATGAATTACCAGGAAGTGTTTGCCAAGCGCGAAGCGTTGTCGCTGCTGACCATGCCGGGCACCAACTGGATGCTCTTGACGGTGGCCTGCATCTGCCTGTTCATTGGCGCGATGGGCAAGTCGGCGCAGTTCCCGCTGCATGTCTGGCTGCCTGATTCGATGGAAGGCCCGACGCCGATCTCGGCGCTGATCCACGCAGCGACCATGGTTACGGCCGGCATCTTCATGGTCTCGCGCATGTCGCCGCTGTTCGAACTCTCCGACACTGCCTTGTCGTTCATCCTGGTCATCGGTTCGATCACGGCGCTGTTCATGGGTTTCCTGGGCATTATCCAGAACGATATCAAGCGCGTGGTGGCCTACTCGACGCTTTCGCAGCTTGGCTACATGACGGTAGCGCTCGGCGCTTCGTCGTATTCGGTGGCGGTGTTCCATCTGATGACGCATGCCTTCTTCAAGGCGCTGCTGTTCCTCGGCGCCGGCGCCGTCATCATCGGCATGCACCACGACCAGGACATGCGCAACATGGGCGGCCTGCGCAAGTACATGCCGATCACCTGGATCACTTCGTTGCTCGGTTCGCTGGCCCTGATCGGCACGCCATTCTTTTCCGGCTTCTATTCAAAGGACAGCATCATCGAAGCCGTGCATGCGTCGACCATTCCCGGTTCCGGCTTTGCCTACTTCGCCGTGCTCGCTGGCGTGTTCGTTACTGCCTTCTATTCATTCCGCATGTATTTCCTGGTGTTCCATGGCGAAGAGCGTTTTGGCAAGGCCCATGCGCACGACGCGCATGATGCCGACCATGCCCACCATGCGCATGCGCCGGTTGCCGTCGCCGCACTGTCGGTCAAGGCGGGGCATGATGCCCATGCCGCCCATGCTGTTCACGCCACTGACGACCATGGACACGATGCCCATGCCCACGACAGCGATGCACACAACGAAGAAGAAGACCATGGCCACCATGGCCTGGCGCCTGGCCAGAAGCCGCATGAAGCACCATGGGTGGTGACGCTGCCGCTGATCCTGCTGGCGATCCCGTCGGTCATCATCGGCTACTTCACCATCAACCCGATGCTGCATGGTGACTTCTTCAAGGGCGTGATCTTCGTCGGCGAGTCGCACAAGGCAATGGAAGTCATCAACGAGGAATTCCATGGCGCGCTGGCGATGGCGCTGCACGGCTTGACCAGTGTGCCATTCTTCCTGGCGCTGGCTGGCGTGGTGGCGGCGTACTACTGCTACATGATCAATCCGCGCGTGCCGGCCTGGTTCTACCGCAACCTGCATCCGCTGTTCACGCTGCTCGACAACAAGTACTACATGGATCGCTTCAATGAGATCGTGTTTGCAGCCGGCGCCATGAAACTGGGTCGGGGCTTCTGGAACATCGGCGACCGGGGCCTGATCGATGGCTTGATCGTCAATGGCAGCGCCAAGCTGATTGGCTGGTTCTCCACCGTGACACGGAAATTCCAGACCGGCTACATCTACAACTACGCGTTCACGATGATCATCGGTATCGTCCTGTATCTCGGCTATTTGCTGTTCACGCCGTACATCAAATAACGCTATTACCGGACACACTAGAAAAACACATGATGCAGTCAACTATTCCCTATCTGAGCGTGGCGATCTGGTTGCCGATCGCTTTCGGCATCCTCGTGCTGGCGTTGGGCCGCGATGAAAATCCCGGCCTCTCGCGCAGCCTGTCGCTTCTGGGCGCCATCCTCAGCTTCGCCGCAACGCTGCCGCTGATCAATCATTTCGACAATGCCGTGCACGGCATGCAGTTCATTGAAAAGAAGCCGTGGATCGGCACCTTCAACATCTTTTATTCGCTTGGCATCGACGGCCTGTCGCTGTGGTTCGTGCCACTGACAGCCTTCATCACCGTCATGGTGGTGATCGCCGGCTGGGAAGTGATCACGAAGAAGGTTTCGCTCTACATGGGCGCCTTCCTGATCCTTTCGGGTTTGATGATCGGCGTCTTCTGCGCGCTCGACGGCGTGCTGTTCTATGTCTTCTTTGAAGCCACGCTGATCCCGATGTTCATCATCATCGGCGTCTGGGGCGGCAGCAACCGCGTGTATGCGGCGATCAAGTTTTTCCTGTACACCTTCCTCGGCTCGCTGCTGATGCTGGTGGCTCTGCTGTACCTGTATTACAAATCGCAGGGCAGCTTCGACATCCAGACCTGGCACCAGTTGCCGTTGCCGCTGTCGGCGCAGATCCTGGTGTTCCTGTGCTTCTTCATGGCGTTTGCCGTCAAGGTGCCGATGTGGCCAGTGCATACCTGGCTGCCCGACGCCCACGTCGAAGCACCGACCGGCGGATCCGTCGTGCTGGCAGCCATCATGCTGAAACTTGGCGGTTACGGCTTCCTGCGCTTTTCACTGCCGATCACGCCGGACGCGAGCCATTACCTGTCGCCTTACATCATCATCATTTCGCTGGTTGCCGTCATCTATATCGGCCTGGTGGCGCTGGTGCAGGCCGACATGAAAAAACTGGTGGCTTACTCGTCGATTGCCCACATGGGTTTTGTCACGCTGGGCGCCTTCCTGTTCAACGACATGGCGCTGCAGGGCGGCATCATGCAAATGATTTCGCACGGCTTTGTCTCCGGCGCCATGTTCCTTTGCATCGGCGTGGTGTATGACCGCATGCATACGCGCCTGGTAGCGGACTACGGCGGGGTGGTGAATGTGATGCCGCGTTTTGCCGCGCTGTTCGTGCTGTTCTCGCTGGCCAATGCCGGCTTGCCAGGCACCTCGGGCTTCATCGGTGAATTCATGGTCATTCTTGGCGCCGTGCAGTTCAACTTCTGGATCGGCCTGCTGTCGGCCACCGCCCTGATCCTGGGCGCGGCTTATTCGCTGTACCTGGTCAAGCGGGTCCTGTTCGGCAAGATCGCCAACGCCCACGTGCGCGCACTGACCGACCTGAACAAGCGCGAGTTCTTCATGCTGGGCTTGCTGGGCGTGGCAGTGATTGCCATGGGCCTGTATCCAGCACCCTTTACCGATGCGATGCAGACCTCGGTGACCGATCTGCTCAAGCATGTCGCCATCTCCAAAGTGAACTAGACATGAACAACCTCGTACCGATCTATCCAGAAATCTTCCTCGTCATCGCAGGTTCGGCGATCCTGCTGATCGACATGTTCCTGAGCGAAGCCAGGCGCCACATCACGTATGTGCTGTCGCTGCTGGCCTTGCTCGGCTGCGCCGTCATCACGCTGGGCACCTTCAATGCCGGCAGCACGGTGTATGCCTTCCACAATATGTTCGTCTCCGACCCGATGTCGAACATGCTCAAGCTGTGCTCCTACGTTGCCGTTGCCATCACCATGGTGTATTCGCGCCAGTACACCACGGCGCGCGGCATGCTTGGCGGCACCTTGGGCGGTGAATTCTATGTGCTGGCCCTGTTTGCCCTGCTGGGCCAGATGCTGATGATCTCCGGGAACAACTTCCTGACCATCTATCTCGGCCTGGAACTGCTGTCGCTGGCAACCTATGCACTGGTGGCCTTGCGCCGCGACCATGCCGCATCGACCGAAGCAGCCATGAAGTACTTCATTCTTGGCGCGCTGGCGTCCGGTTTCCTGTTGTACGGCATCTCCATGCTGTATGGCGCAACCGGCACGCTGGACCTGACCGAAGTCGCGCGCGCCACGGCATCGGGCACCGCCAACAAGCCGGTGCTGGTATTTGGCCTGGTGTTCCTGGTGTCCGGCCTGGCCTTCAAGCTGGGCGCGGCGCCCTATCACATGTGGGTGCCGGACGTTTATCAAGGTGCGCCGACTTCGGTGACCATTCTGCTGGGTGGGGCGCCAAAGCTGGCCGCATTCGCGATCTGCTTCCGCCTGCTGGTGGAAGGCTTGTGGACGCTGGCGTTCGACTGGCAGCAGATGTTGACGGTGCTGGCCGTGCTGTCCATGGCCATCGGTAACATCACCGCGATTGCCCAGACCAACCTCAAGCGCATGCTGGCCTATTCGTCGATTTCGCAAATGGGTTTCCTGCTGCTGGGCCTGCTGTCCGGCGTTTTCCAGGGCAGCAATGCCGCGTCGGCTGCAGCCGCCTACAGCGCCTCGATGTTCTATGCCATCAGCTATGTGCTGACCACACTGGGCACCTTCGGCGTCATCCTGCTGCTGACCCGCAGCGGTTTCGAAGCCGAAGAAATCAATGACTTGAAGGGCCTGGCAAAACGCAGCCCATGGTTTGCCGGCGTGATGATGGTGCTGCTGCTGTCTCTGGCAGGCGTGCCGCCGGTGGTCGGTTTCATCGCCAAGCTCGAAGTGCTGCAGGCAGTGCTGGCGACCGGCCAGATCTGGCTGGCCGTGGTAGCCGTGTTCTTCTCGCTGGTTGGTGCGTTTTACTACCTGCGTGTGATCAAGGTCATGTACTTTGACGAAGCAGTGGACGTTGCGCCGATTGCAGTTCATGGGGACATGAAGTTCATCCTCAGCCTGAATGGCATTGCTGTCCTGGTGCTGGGCCTGCTGCCTGGCACGCTGATGGCACTTTGTACCAGTGCCATCGTCAGAACCCTGGCTTCTTGAACGGCCGACAGCGTTGCCGGCCATGACAACAGCCGTATCGCGTGACTTGACAGGTTTCGGCAAATGCCAGGCCAAAGCGCATTGCGGCGACATTGGCCGCGTCGCTGGTCACAGCGCCGACTACCGACGCGAAATTCGCGGGCCTGCCTTGCCAGGCAGGCAGTTGAACCTGGCAAGCCTTCGAGATCCAAAAGGTCCAACAGGATCAGGAGGACCAAGAGGCCTGCCGGCTTCCGGCATGGACTCATCATGGACCTGACCGCCGCTGTCTGGCTCGTCATCCTCCTGGCGCTGTTTGGCGCCAATCTGCCATTCCTCAACGAACGCCTGTTCGGACTTTTCAAGTTGCCCAGCCAGCACAAAGGTGGCGTCAACGGCAGCGCCGGTGATCAATACCTCTTCCTGCCCAAGCCATTCTGGCTGCGTGCCATTGAAATGCTGGTGTTGTATAGTCTGGTGGGCTTGCTTGCCTGGGTGATCGAGTCGCGCATGGGCAATGCCTTTACCCAGCACTGGGAGTTTTTTGCCTCCACCGGCTGCCTGTTCATCGTTGCCGCTTATCCAGGCTTCATCTGGCGTTATCTGCGCAAGCAGCGTTCATCTTGAGCGCTGGCGCCGGCACGAGATTGCCGGCATTCCATATGGTCTTTTTGATCTTTTTTCAGCAAGCCGTGGAACTGCGCTTGTCTCGATGACCACCTACTGCTGAATCGTGGCCGCGATCGGCTATTTGTTGCTTTGTCCTTTCGGTCCATGTGATTCCCTTTTTCGTCAGCCGTGAATGCCGATGCCTGTAGCGAACAGGCAGGCGGCGGCTTGATCCATTCCAGGAGTTTTAACGCATGCTGCCCGTCAAGACAAGTCGTCCCTCGTATTTCAATCCCTCGCAATCGCCAGAACCCACGGCGTCGAGCAGTCCTCCGAAACGCACGTCCCGTTCCCGGCTGTCGCAAGAAATCCTGCGCGATACGATTGCCGAGCAGACCGTGTTTTCCCATGCCTTTGACCCAACGCTGGAAGGCGTCAAGCATGAAGAGCAGGAAAAATTCATTCTGGAGCCTGACGTGCCAGTCTCGCGTGTCAATGCGAAGCTGGAAAATCTCATTGAAAACCACAAGCTGTCGCCAAGTCTGCTGCGCCCAAGAACACCTTCCGGCGGTTCCGATACAGCCATTTCGCCAGAACTCGGTGCAGTGATCGAAGGGCGTGAAACATCGCCGATGTCCGATATTTCGCCTGCGACCCACCACAGTCCCTTGTCGACCAAGATCGGTGTGCGCATCTACGCGCTTGCCATGGTCCACCAGGACACCCATCAAAATGACAAGCTGGTGCGCACGATGGTGAAGGACAGCCTCGGTGAACAGAGCAAATCCTGGGCCAACGTCAAATTCGAGGATGGTGGCGGTTGCATCATTGAATATCGCAAGAGCGAGCGCAAGTCAATGGAAAAATTGCAGAAGGCCTTGGAAAAAAGGCAGGCTCGCTGGGATGCCGCCGTTGCCGAAGTCAGGGAAGCGGATCTTCATCCACAACATTTGACCAATAGGGAAAAACGGAAACTGGCGGAAAAGCGGTCCAGCATCGCACCTCCCAACCGGCGACCGGCGACGATTGCTGATCTCAACGATGCAACGGTCATGGATACGACGGTGCGCAAGATCGAGCTGCATCCGTATGCCGGCATACATAACAGTTATCGCCAGCCCCATACCCCGCGCGGCTCCTATGTACGAATCCAGACCGATTCCGGACAAAACCGGTTCGGCAGGCACGGCACGTTCGAAAGCAATCAACTGTACAACGGGCAAAACCTGATCTTTGGAAAACCCGACGGCGCGTTCAAGGCCAAGGTGCCAACAGGCCTCAATGAGCAGATGCCCTCGCCGAATTGCGCCGACCTGGTGATGGACACCTTGTTTCATGCGTCAAAAAACCAGGTTCTCGATCTGTTTTCGGTCCTGGCCAACGACAGCATGGACTGGGATGAAATCGAAGCCGAATGCAGCGCCCTTCGTGAATCCATGGACCAGGAGCAAGAGGAAAACAGGGATTGAGGTCAAGCCTGCCGGTCGCGTCCATTGCAGGCTGTGCTGTTTGCCTTGACAGGAATTGCCCAACGGAGTTTGAGTCGCTCGGCTTCCTTGGCTGCCCTGGCGTTCCGGCCGGGTCATCGCGGCATCTCGCCAGCCTCGGCGCTGGCCGGCTTTGCTGCACTGCGCGTTGTATGATCGTGCTTTCATTCCAATGGAGCACTGCATGGACCAGCATCTGACCGAAACCCGTGTCGATGGCGAACGCGTATTTGAAGGCAGCTTCATCAAGGTGACGCGCGACACGGTGCGCCTTCCCGACGGCTCGCACACCTCGCGTGAATACATCGAACACCCCGGTGCCGTGGTGATCCTTCCCGTCTTCGACGATGGCCGCATCCTGCTGGAACGCCAGTACCGCTATCCACTCGACCGGGTATTCATCGAATTCCCGGCCGGGAAAATCGATGATGGTGAAGATCCGCTTGCCTGTGCCAAGCGCGAACTCAAGGAAGAAACCGGCTACACCGCCACCGACTGGCGCTTCGTCTGCACGATCCACAACGCCATTGCCTATTCCGACGAGCATCTGGAAATCTACCTCGCGCGCGGCCTGGTGGCGGGCCAGGCCGAGCTCGATGAGGGTGAATTCCTTGAAACCATCACTGCCACGGTCGATGAATTGCTGGCCTGGGTAAGAGGAGGCAAGATCACCGATGTCAAGACGGTCATCGGCAGCTTCTGGCTTGACCAGCTGGCACGCAAGAACTGGACGTTGTAGACCGTTGGCGGTGATTCGCCTGCATCCAGACCGGGCCAAAAACGCGCAGGCGTCAAGACTGACGCCCTGAAGCAGGTGTCACGCGACTTGCGCCGCGGCGCCAGCACCTTCCACTTGCCGTGCGCCTGCGCCGGCATTTTCTGACGCAGGTCAATCACCCTCGCTGATCGCAGCTGCAAGCGCGTGCATTCCTGAACCTTTTTTCGGGCCGGGTTACTAATCCGGCCCGAAGGCGTGCACCGGCACGTCTTGTTTCAGGATCACAAAGGCGTTTGACCATGTTTCCATTTCCCTACGCGGCGCCGCGATTGCCGCTGCCAGCGCCGGTTTTTTCGTCGCCGCCGCAACCGTCCTGGTCAAGGTCCTCGCCGCCGTCTTTGCCACCACTGCAAGCAGCCCAGGCGCCGCAGCCATGGTGCAGCGAACCGGGTGCCGCCGTGCTGGCAGCATTGCCGCGCATGCGCGTGCAGGATCTACCCATGGGCAACGAGCAGGTTTTGCTGCTGCTGTGCGACAGTATCGACAGTGCACTCGATGACGGCAACTGGAGCCGCGATGCGCTGGACGCACTGGAGGGGCCGCATGGCGCATTGCTTAACCGGTTCAACCGCGTTGACTTCAATATCCATGCCGAAGGCTGCCTTGTCGCCCTGGTGCGGATGAACCGCTTGCTGCGCAGGCTGTATTCCGATACGCCGCAAGGGCGCATTGCGCTTGGCAAGTCCGGAAAGGACAACGCCCTGGCTGCCGCCCGGAACAAGATCACGTTGCTGGTGCGGCAGATGGTTGACGATGCGCGCCTGCGCACCAGCGATGACATGGATGCGCTGGCTGATGCACTCGAGGCATTGGCGCTGTGCCCTGCGCCGCCGGCTTCCTTGCCAACTTTGGCTTCCTTGCCAGCGCCACCTTCCTTGCCGGCTCCGGCTTCCTTGCCGGCGCCACCTTCCGTGCCGGCGCCGCCTGGAATGCAAGGCCATGCAGCGGCCAGCGCCGTTGAGAAAGCCGTTGCCTCCGAACCGGTGCTTGTCAACCGGCCGGCGCCAGACCAGGCACAGCCGGCACCGGGGCCGAGCTGGGCAGCCCGTGTGGCAGCACCGGCCAAAGTCCTCAAGCCCGGCTCCCGCGCCGCCCTCAATGGGTTGCTGCCGCCGGCCATGATGGGTGGATCGCCCAGGCTGGCTTGCAGACGTGCATTGCCGGCCGTGCCGGGCAAGGCCGCAAAGTTGCCAATAGCCGATCTCGCCGCGCGCCAGGCGCAACAGCCGGAATCTGCCCTGGCCAGCGAAATCCGCATTGCATCCGAACGTGTAGAGGCCACGCCGGCGGCGCGCAACGCAGCCCGGACTGGATCGCACCCGCCCGGCATTGCGGCCGGTCCAGTGCAGCAGGAAAAAAAGGTCGACCTGGCCAAGCTGCGCCAGGCCTGGTTCGCCGCACTCAAGGGCAGCAGCAACCCCAAGCCGGCAATGCTGGCGCGATGGCTGCAGGGCGATCCACAATTATTCCTTGCCAACGATGGCGGCCGTCCGGCACGCGATGGACTATGGCATGCCATCAGCCATGGGAAGACCGGGGCGGTGGTCTGGATGACCGAGCAAGCATGTTTCGGCACCTATCTGCTGGCGCGCTGCCAGCAGCTTCCTGAGCTCATTGGCAGCTTCGACCTCGATAATGAAAACCGGCGGCAGGCAGCATTGACCGTTTTGCTGCAATCCGTCAGGAAGCATGGCAACGCCATGCAGGCTCTGGTTGATGCACTCACGCCCGCACTGGTTGCCGATGCGCCGGCCACGCGTGCGCTACTGGTTCGTTTCAAATTGCTCGACGTTGCGGCACAGCCGGCCGCGCTGATCACCCAGGTCAAGCCGCGTGGCGCAGCCGCGCGGCGCAAGCAAAAGCAGGCGGTGCAACGGCTGGCGCGCGAGGGCGCGAAGATCGAGCGCCAGCATCGGCAACGCATTGCGCAACAGAGCGCCGCCCACGCGCTGGTACGCGAGATTGCCGGCGCCGCCGATACCGATGGCATGACCGGCTTGATGAAGGCCTGTTGCGAAGGCGACCTGGCACAGCTGGAGTTGCTGCTCAAGCTGGGCATCGATGTGCAGGCCGTCGATGTCAATGGCAGGAACGCGCTGATGCATGCCGCGGCCCGCGGTCATGTCGAGCTGTTTCTGCCTTTGATGCTGCAGGATGTGGATGTGGATGCGGAATGCGCCGCCGGCTTGTCGGCGATCGACTATGCCCGTTCAAACGGCACGCGCAGCCGCATGGCCATGGCAGCCGCCATCGACATGCGCGTGCTGGCACATCTGCGCCGCCTTGGTCCACAGCTTGCGCTCAAGGGAGCGTATGACATTGCACCGTATATCCATCACGCCAGCGTGGCAGTGCGGCATACCAGCGAAATGAGCGAAGCGGAGATGCGCCTGGAACTCGGCGAAGGTGACGATGTGGAGGAGTTCCTCGGCTTGCGCCGTGACCTGAGCCGGGCAAGCGCGCCGGCACAGTTGCTGGCCATCCGCGACTCACATGGCTTGACGGCATTGTGGCATTGCATTGAACTTGGTTCCCCGCTGATGGTGCGCACCATGCTCGACCTGGGTGCCGATATCAATGAACGCGATGAGGGCGGCAATACGCCGCTGATCATCAGCGCCTTGTTGAACGATACGCGCAATGCCGAGATCTGCCTGTTTTTCAAGGCCGGCATCGATTGCCGGAACCTGGCGGGAGAAACGGCATTGATGATTGCAGCACGCCAAGGCTATTTGTGCCTGTTCAATTTTATCCTCGGCAATGGCGCCAACTGGAAACTGCTCGACCATGCCGGGCAATCCGCATACGACCATGCACTGGCCAACGGCAATGACTTCATTGTCGCCATGCTGGCGCGCCTGGCAACTGAAGAGGAATAGCAGATGCAGGTTTTTTCACCCATGGCCCCGGGCAAGCCACGCCCGCGCCTCGATCGATCGGCCACCGACTGGGTCAGCCAGCCCGGCAGCGCGGTCTTGCAGGCACTGCCGCAAATGCATGTGCGCGATTTGTCATGTTCGAATGCCCAGGTGCTGATGCTGTTATGCGACAGCATCGACTCGGCCCAGCGCACAGGTCTCTGGGACCGCGATGCGCAGGAGGCCAGGCAGGGGCGGCACGGCTCGCTGCTGGCGCGCTTCAACCGCGCCGAGTTCGACACCGGCGAGCCGGGCTGCCTGCCGGCGCTGGTCCGTTTCAGCCGGGTGCTGCGCAGCCTGTATCCGGTCGCCGCCGACGAACAGGCAGGGTTGGCGCTTGCGGGACAGCAGGACGATTACCGCCTGGCCTGCGACAAGCTCTATGCACTGGTACGCAGCATCGTCGACGACCCGCGGCTGTGGAGCATCGAACAGGTGCACGCGCTTTGTGATGCCTTGATGGACATGGTGCCAGCGCATGGGGAAGGACCTCCCGAGTTGAAACTGCAAGCGCAGCAGACGCTGCAACGCGCTGTGGCAGAGGTCGACCGGCGGCCGCCAACAGAAGTGTACGCGGAGCCGCAAGCACTGCCGGAACCGCAGCCGGATAGACCATTCGATGCAGCGCCGCATGCAGAGGCTGAGGCACGGTGCTCTTCGAAAACCGAACCGCGCCGGCAAAAAAAGCGTGATGCGGCGCTGCTTGCCGAAGTGGATTCGGCGCCGCATCCAAAGGTGGCGCCGAAGCCGGAATCCGCAATCCAAGCCAGACCCGAAGCAGACAACAAGCGTTTGCTGCCGCCGCAACCGAAGTCCAGCGTGCAACCGGTGGAAAAGGCAAACACCGAACCGGCAGCGCTGCCCAAGCCGCAAGCGGTGCGGCCGGCAAACCCGCGCGTGACCATTCGCCGGCAGTGGTTCGAAGCACTTGGCAACCGTGCCAACCCCCGGCATGCCACGCTCGATGCCTGGCTGCGCGACGACCCTGGACTGCTGGAGGCGCGCGACGCCGGCGCGACACGCAAGGCAGGCCTCTGGCATGCCATCGCCAACGGCAAGACGGGCGTGGTGTCATGGATGACCCAGCAGCCGGCACTGGCCACCTATCTGTTTGCCGATCCGCAGTGCGGCGCCCTGGCCGACATCCTGTCCTGCTTCGACATCGATAATGAAAACCCGCGGCTCGATGCCCTCAATGTCCTGTTGTCATATTTGCGCAAGCAAGGCGAACCGGGCCGCCAGCTGCTCGCCACCATCAACAGCGCACAGGTCGTCGATGCACCGGCCACGCGCGCCTTGCTGCAGCGTTTGAAGCTTTTGACACCGGTGACCTCGGCTGCGCCGACCATCGTCAAGGCGAACCGGCTTGGTGCCGCGGCGCTGCGCCTGCAGGGCCGCAAACAGCGCCTGGCGCAGGCGGGGGAGCAGACCCGCATCAGGGAACAAGCCGAGTTGCTTGCGAAAAAAGTGTACCGCTCCGTCAAGCGGCAAAACGTCAACGAACTCATCGATGCCTGCGGCAGCGGCGACATCCTCAAGGCGTTCAACCTGCTCGAGGCTGGTGATGACCTCAATGGTACCGATGCATTGGGCCGCAATGCACTGATGCATGCGGCAATGCAGGGGCATACCGTACTGTTCCTGCCGATCATGCTGGGGCAGATCAACCTCAATGCCGTTTGCCGCCATGGGTTGACAGCGATCGACTATGCGCGCATTCACAGTCCGGATACCCGCAAGGCGATGGTTGTGGCGCTCGACCAGATCATCACCTCGCACCTGTTCCAGATCGGTCCATTGCAAACCGCCAAAGTCAACCTCAAGCCCATCGCCTCCATGCCGCCGAGTGTGCCGCCGGCCAGGATGGCAAGCAGCTATTCCGACGAGGAATTGCGGCGGTGTGCCGGCGCCAGTGCCGCCGACCTCGATTTTTTCCTGTCCTTGCGGCGCGCTCTTGCACAGTGCGCCGATCCCGCAGCCCGGTTGGCGCAGCCTGATGCGCTTGGCGTCACGCCGCTGCTGCGCCTGGTTTTGACCGGCGCGCCGCTGCTGGTGCGGGCAGTGC
>JBPBPY010000042.1:0-29769 GCA_050954505.1 Janthinobacterium lividum | reverse complement strand
GCAGCCTTGGTAGCGCCGGCCACGAAGGTCACGCCAGATGGCGCAGTGTTCTCGTCCGTGACGGTCTGTTCGGTGCCATTGACGGCGCTCGTGCCTACGCCCAGCTCGACAACGGTCGAGGTGCTTGGGGTATTGGCAGGAAACCAGGCCACCGCGTTTTGCAGCGTGAGCGTGGCATGTGCGTTGTGCACATAGATACAGCGGACTTCGACATCGCCGGCCGACGATTCGGCGGCGCTGACATCGTCGAATATGCTGGCAGCGGCCAGATTGCTGGACTTGACGCCGCCCAGCGATGCACCCTGGACAGCGTTCGAGGCGCCGCCGGACAGACGCAGCTGGATATCGGTTGAGGCGATGGGCATGGGTTATTTCGCTTTCTTGGTCGACTTGGTTAGCTCGTCAACCATCTTGTTTTCCAAGGCGGGCGCTTGCTTGCCATCCCATTCTTCGGCATGGCCGGCTTCGATGAAATCTTTGCCCTGTGCGTCCGGGACATCGACAACCTCGCCGCGCTTGGTGACCATGACATCAGCATCGCCTACCAGGATGTGCTTCAACAATTTGATTTTCATTTTTGCTCCAACAGGCGCCGACCGAAGCCGGCGCCGTTTGATTAAGCCACCAGGCCGAAGTCGCCCACTACGAACGACGCTGGACGCTTGACCGCCAATGCAATGCGCTCTTCAGCGCGCATGGTGGCCAAGTTCTTTTCGAAATCGTCAACGTTTTCGGTTGAGATCAGGATTTCGACGCCCATGCGGTCGTACAGGGTGGCGCCAAAGCGGAAAGCGCCCACCAGGAACGCATCGACGGCCATTGCCGGGGTATCCACCACCGGCAGACCCCACAGACGCGCCTCAACGGTGCCTTGTGGGTTGGCGAACAGGTAGGCGCCATCGGTGGTCTTCTGCAGTTGGATGCGGGCCCAGTCTTGCTGCGACAGCACGATGCCATCGGCTGGGTACAGCGCCAAAGCGGCTTGCAGCATGGCCAGACGCAGCATGTCGAGCGACGTGGCGCCCGAAATGGTAATCGGCGCCACGTATGCCGAGCCTTGGGTCATGATGCCGGACAGATTTTGGCCGGTACCATTGCCATTGAGCAGTTGGGCTTCTTCCACCAACGACAGGCCGTAGCGCATTTCGGCGTCGACTTCAGCGATCAGGCGCGGTGCATCGTCCATTGCCTGGCGGGTTAGCTTGGCCAGGTGGGCGATCACGCGCACTGGCGCCGTGGCGTTGCCCCAGGTGTAGTCGGAATACGGCTTGGCGGCTGACTCTGCCACGGTCGCAGCGTTATTCGTGCGGGTCAGCTGTTTCGGGTAATCCACCGAACTTGTGGTGATGGGAACCACTGGCAGCAGGTCGCGGACGGTGAAACGGCGCTGTGGCAATGCCACGATATCCGTTTCGTACAGTGGCCGGATCAGCGCGCCGGCTGCAGCCGAGTTCACCTGCTTCAAATCCATGCTGATGGTGCCGCGACCACCTTTGGCCATCAGGTTTTTGTACAGGTCAGACTCGACGATCTGCTCGCCGTAGCTCTTTTCGCGTTGTGGAGCCGCCGTGCGGGCGACCTGTTTTTGCTCGATCTCACGCACTTCTGCCGTCAAGCCATTGACCGTGATGAGCAATTCGTCGACGCTTTCTTTGGCTTTCTGCGAAATGTTACGACCTTCCTTGGCCTCGGCCAGGGCTTCCTCGCCTTTTTCCCGCACTTGGTCGGTGATTTTTTCGATGGATTTCTTGATTTCGATAACGTCGTCTGGAGTAGGCATGTGATTCCTATGGTTTTAAAGTTTGAAGTCCCGCAGCGCGGAAATAATTTCGCTGTATTCGCTGCCGGAATCACTCCGGGTAAGCAGTTCGCGCAAGCCTTTGCCAGCGATGACAGTGGCTTGCGATTTCGAGAACCCGGCCTCTCGCAGGAAGTCCTCAAATTCGGGTAGGGTCGGCACGCGGCCCGACTTGATGATGTGTTCCATTGACTTGACATACTCGACCCGCGCTTCGTCATTGGCGGGGAATGTCACGATGCTGGTTTCCTGCAAATCGACTTCAGTCAAGGTGCGGATCTTGTCTTTTTCGTTCCAGCTGTCGGCTTTGACGTAGTAGCCGATCGATAGACCGGTGACGGCGCCTGCCTTGATCAGCGCGTGCGCTTCCTTGGCCTGGGCCACTTCGTTGATGAGCAGATTGCCTTCCATGTAGAGGCCGGTGGCGTCTTCCTTGACCACGCTGTATACGCCCAGCGGTTCGCCGCTGCGGTGCTGCCACAAGATCGGCAATTTGCGGTTGCGCTCGGCGCGCGCGGCGATGCTGGACTTGAATGCACCCGGTGCGACCACCTCGCCATAGCTGTCCTTGACGCCAAATACGGAACCGTAGCCCGAAAAAAAACCGTCTTTATCGACGGCCTTGATTTCGAAATTGAAGTCCCGCGTTTGCAGTCCGGCGGTAGATTTACGGTTCATTCTTTGTCCTTGTCATTGAGCCACGTGAGCAACGCGGAGCGCGCGGCGCTGGCGCCATTGGCTTGCCCTAACTGCGCAAGTGGCACCAAATTCGATTGCACGCGCAATTCGTCGCCACCCGCCACCGGTGGCAGGTTCTCGAGCGCGCGCACTTCGTTCGACGTCATGTACCCGTTTTGCAGGGCCGTCGCGTAAAAGGCTGACCTGGCAGCGGTGTCGCCGCGCAACAGACCTTCGACCGAGTATTCGGCGAAATACTGAGTACGCTCGGCCGGCGTCAGTAGGGCTCGGCGAATTTCCTGTTCAATCCCCAAGATGCAGGCGCGCAAAACGTAGCGCACAAACAAAGCGCCTTGCGCATCAGTGCTGGTCGGCCAGCTCGACTGCTTGTCGCCGTGGCCGATCATCACCGGTGGCACGCGGAACCAGCGGCAGATGGTCTCTACCGAGAACGCGCGGCTCGCCAGCAGCTCGGCATCTACGGGATTGAACTTGAGGCTTTGGTATCCCATGCCTTTTTCAAGTACATAGACGCCTCCGTTTTGTGACACGTCCTCGATGTGTCCGCCGATCTGGGAGCGCTGTTCCTTGGTCAGGACGTTGTCGACCTGCACCACGGCGTTCGCGCGTGAGGCATCACGAAATGTCTCATCGCTGGCCTGGTCAGCCGCAATGGCGCTGCCGATGGCATTGCGCCCGTACTGAATGGCGGACAACCCTACCTCGCCGTTGAGCGTGAACGACTTTATGTGCATCATGTTGCGGCGCGCGATCGGGCGCGTCACGGTGCCGCTGATGTATTCGTATTGCAGAAAGCCATCACTATCCCGGGACAGTCGCACGCGACTGGGGTCCAGAAATTCCAGCGAAACGATACGGTTTCCGCTGCGGAAGATCTCGGTGTACGAATTTCCCCACAAAAGCAGCGACGCAGACACGGCCTGCCAGTAGTTCACCGCTGACATTCGAGCGTTTGGCTGGTTGTGTAGCAGTTCGTATAGCGGATGATCGGGCGCCGATTCGCGTCCGCCACCCGTGGTGCGCTTATAAAACCCGAGTGGCAAGGTCGAAACGGCCTCGGAAATGAGCTTCACGCACGCCCAAACGGTGTCGTTTTGCAGGGCAGAATCGGCGGTGATGGACTTGCCGGACCATGTTGAGCCGGTGTTGAAGCCCCATTTTGGAAAGAAACCGCTTTCTTTCGACCCGATGGACTTCACGCTCATGCCTAGACCGAGAATGTCAGACAGCGTTTTATATTGCACGAGCGATACCCCGGAATATCACGATGGCGAGCACGACGAACGGTGCGGCGCCAGAAATCAATGCCCACCCTAGGCCGGCCAGCAAAAACACGCCGGCGGCGACCAGCGACCAGCCGAGCGCCAGCGCCAGCAGGCCAACTGCGTAGGGTGGAAGAAATTTCATTGCCGTGGTCGCCTCATAATTTTGATTGGGTCTGCCAGTGCCTGGGCATAGTTGCCGGCCGCCTCCGGGTTCATGCTCATCAAGAGAACAGCATTAAAAGTCGCCATGAGCGGATCGATCTTGGCACTGCCGCTGACCTGTTTGGTGATTAAGATTGCGTTTCCGGACGCAACCACTCGCGCATTGCTGACGGCCCAAGCCATCAACGCCTGGCCGCCATGAATGAGAATGCCCTCGGCCAGCCTTCGCTCGGCAACACTGATCGCGCCGACCAGCTTCCACCCCTGGGGGATCTGGAAACATAAAGCCTCTGGTATTCCAGAGTCGATCAAGGACTGAAACATGACCTTATGCGTTTTCTCTGGGTCAATCCCTACCGAAGCAAGTTTTCCGGAATCGTAAATTTGTGCCACGACCGTCGCAACCTGGGCCACGTCGCCGGGTAACGCTTCGATAATGGTCAGGTCGCCGTCTTTCTCAAAGTCTCGGTACTTGCTTTCCTCGCCCCTACGGCGCTCGATCGCCACCGGGTGGGCCCATGCATGAACCCACAGCAGCCACTTGCCGGTTTCTCGTTCACGTCCCACCACGGCCAGGCCCAGCAAATCGTCCAGCCCGCCGCCGTCAATGCCGACCGTGACGACCTCCGACCGCTGCAACAGCTCGGCCAGGGTGAAGGCCGGCACGGCCTGGCGTTCCCAGAAGTCGGCGCCAGTCCATCGGTCCGACCGCAAATTCATGCCGATTTCGACGTTGGCATGCTTGGCCAGGAACTCTCGCAGTTTAGCTTCTCCGCCGATTTGCGCCTTGCCATACTCGCGATCGAGGAATGCCCGATCAACCGAATACCCTATGTTCGGGTTCACCATCGCCAGGTTCTTAGCCAGCAGGTTTTCTTTCGAAGCGACCATGTCGTCGGGATGCTCGAAGATGATCGGCACGAACCCGGGGTCAATGATTTTCCCGTCGCGCACGCCCCGCGCATAGTCCAACTTTTCTTTGAACACACCAGCTGGCGGATCGTCGGATTGCGTCGTCACGTAGATGACAAAGCCCTCCGGGCGCGACGCCAGGCCGCCGATGGCTTCCCGGAACATCGCTGCAGCGTTGGCTTGCTTACCGAACAACCACAGTTCTTCGACCAGGGTGCCGATTGACTTCTTGCCCGACACGGTGTTGCTGTCTGCTGCCACCACCTTGAGCGTGGCATTCGTCTCGCGGTGCGTGATCGTCTTGACGTGCCTCTGTACCTGCATCAGCGCATCAAGGTCTTCGTCTTTCTCGACCATGTCGCGCGCCGGGGAAAACGCATTGCCAGCCACCTCGATGGTGGGCGCGATGACGGTAAATTCACCCGAGGCGCGCCAGTTCAATATCAGCGCCGTCATCATGATGCCGGCGGCAATCGTGCTCTTGCTGTTCTTCTTTGGAATCAGCACGAACCATTCGGTAATCAGCCGGCGGCCGCTCTCGGCATCGTAGGCGCCGAAGATCGATGCCACCAGATCAAACACCCAGGGGGCGCACGATTCGCCGAACGTAGGGCTGCCTGGTGCGTCCACGATCTTGAGCGCTCGGAACACGGCCAGCGCTTCCTCAGCCTGGGCCGGAAATATCGGTGGCGGGATGATCGAGCGGCCTTGCCGGATTCGGTCAGACCAATCGAGGCAGGCCGTGGACCACTCAGGCATTTTTTACACGATTCTTCATGGAATAGAAGTATGGTTCCTTGCCTTGGCTGAGTGCCAATAATCCATCCTGAAGAATGCGCAGACTTCCATTTCCAAAGCCGTAAATTTGGCCGATATACAAGCCTCCATCTTTGGCAAAGGATTCGCGAATCAGCTTCTCGGTGGTTAGCCCTGCTTTCACAAGCATGCGCATTTCACGAGCGGGTAGATAGCCTACAAATTCGTCCACTTCCACATCGAGCATGATCGAGACCGTAACCATTAGCGCCCCCCGTTCTTTACAACCTTCAGAGATGGCGGGGCAGAAGGCGCGAATTTTCCCAGGCCAGCTTTCTTAGCCGCGCCTTCTTTTTCTTCCTTCTTACCCCCATCGCCTCTTTTACCGTGGGAGTAGGGCATCAGCAACGTAAGCGCTTTGAACTGCTGAGGCGGCACTTCAAGCAAACCCAATGCGATCTGCTCCACCACCGGCCGTGGATCAAATGGCTCTCCGGGAACAGCATTGCCGAGATCGAGGGGAATTACTATAGGCGCCGCCTTCACTTTCGGCTTGCGACCGGCACCGACACGTGCGCCTCCAGAGTTAGGTCGGGCGCCGCCGCTTTTTCCTTTGACGCCCGCCATTTGCTGATTTCCTTTGAAAAGGGAGAAATAATCTGTGCGTGAGTAAATGGTCGGTGTCCAGCCTCAAAAGCTCCGAACTTTCGAAGGGCCTACCCCCTTGCGCGTTGCCCAGCCTCGCGCTCTGACTTGGCATCATGGCAAGTCTTGCACAGGGTTTGCAAGTTGCTATCCGCGTTTGTGCCGCCATCCCACAAGGGAATGATATGGTCAACTATCCTGCCAGGCCGTTTGCATGATTGGCATATATCGCTGAATTGCTTTCTGATGCGGGTTCGATCCTTGACGCCTGCGCTGCCTCGCTTGCGCTCTATCGCTTCCGGCCTGGCCGGCGCCATGACCAAGCGACACAGGTTGGCCGTAGCCAGGCGTGGCTTAAGGGTTTGAAGCTTGGCCATGCTGACCCGCCATCTGCTGCACTATCACCCTGGTGCGCACATGGCCTTCAGCGTCCAGTATTCAAACTTGTCCATGTCTGGCCGCATACCAGTGGCGCGGCAAAACATGAGTAGCGAGCCCCTGTACAGCGGCCACCACCATGCAAACGAAATGCGAACGGCTACCGTGTGCTTAGCCATTCGCTTAGATTACGACAGTTCCGATTCTTTGAACCAATTGCCGCCCGCAGCCGTCTTGGCGTAGTAAGTATTGCCGCCATCATCCACGGCGCACATGGTGACGATGCCAGCCTCGCCGAAAGGCGTGGTGATCTTTTCATTCAGGTTGAATTTGAAAGTGGCGTTCATCGCTGTTTCCTTGGTGGATACTGGAATTGGTTGGGGTGGAAAATGCCGGGTCCGGTTACTAAGGCAATCCGGATTAATGCATCGCAGTTCGCCGAGCCACCACGATCTGGTCAATTTATTTTTGCAGGATGGGCAAATCCGACTATCTTCGAGATAAAACCCGTGTGGCTGGCGAATTGGTAAAGAACACTCAGCCACTGCTTTGCTGCTTGTTGCTACCGGCGCATTCATCGGCGACACAAAAACAGTACCGTCTTGGACGACAAGAGCACGGATATCCTGAGCGCAGTTGAAGTAACACATTGCGCCATGCTCTACCAAGCGCTTGCCCATTTCATCGGTGGTGACAGCCGCGCAAGCAAATAACTGGCGTGCGCGCTGTTCCCACTTTTCGGCAAGCTTTACTTGGTCTAGTAGATCGGCCATTCGCCAGTTGCTGAATTAGACTGCTTGAGCGGTGGAAGCGACTTCCGCTTCCCCGACCTTGACCAGGTTGTCCATCAGGCCAACCATTTGACGCTCGACCATGACCACGCCGGCCTTGGTCATGTTTTCGTAGACCAGATCATTCTTGCAGAATGCGGTGCCATCGTCGTTGGTGATGTTCAGTGAAATTGTGACGTTCATGATTTTTCCTCGTGATTGTGAAGTGGGCTCTGGAATGCAAAAAAAGCCACCGGGTTAGGGTGGCTTTCTTTTCTTTAGACGCGACTCTCTAGCAGATTCTTCGGTTTTTACCTAAACCGCTGCGGTGGCTTGCGCCCAAATTATGCAACCAGAAGGGTTTCCCGATGGAGTTGCAGTAACGGGAATATACACCCAGGAGAATTGGTTTACCACAACTATTTGCGTTCAATTTCGTCGCGCAAGCGTTCCATCGCTGCAGCACCTGCCTCTAGCGTCCATCGTTCCAGCACCTCCACCATTGCGACAACATACGGCTGAATTCGTCGTTCGCATTCCAGAGGCCGCTTACCCGTGCCCTCACAAGCCTCGCACGGATCATCTGAGAGGACAGCGACAAATTCCATTTTCCGCACGCCCTTGCCGCCGCAGACGGGGCACAAGTCATTGAGCCAGTAGTTCAACGAGGTATTGGCCACCTGGCTGACGTTGATGTGCATTGGCCAGGCCGGGATCGCCAGTGCGGCACGCTTTTCCATGTCCCATGTCCACTCGGCGCGCAAGCGCGAATAACACCCCGGGTCGTTGGCGTACTTCACCCGGAATAGCAGCGCGCCCATTTCGCTTGACCAGGCCACCGCCGCCAATTTCTCAGTTGCAAAGTGGGTCGCATCATTTTTCAAGTTCGATGACCCTGTCGCTTTGCTGTATGACTCAATGATTCCCATGCTGCCCCCTGATTTTTTCAACTTGCAATTTTTTTCCTGTTGCCAACACATCTGCTGTTTTCTTTTCCGCTCGCCCTTCCAATCTTCCACTCGCTATAGAGAGATGGAAGGAATGGAATGGTCTGGACGCTGCGCCCCACCTTCCAAATACCTGGTTTGGAATGGAATGGAAAATTGGAATGTGCATAGTTTTTCCAATTGGCCGTTTTTCACCTTTTCCGGATTTTCCAGTCTCGCGGTTCGGGTGGGGGCATTTGGCGGGGATAGCAAAAGCTATCTCCCTAGCCAATATGTCCCACCACTTCACGACTACCGACGCAATGGGACATTTGCCCCACAAACGCCCCTTCAATGTCCCATAAATGTCCCATAAAAGTCCCATTTTGAGGTAATATGCTTGGGACATCTGTGGGACATTCGTGGGACATTTCATAATCAAATGTCCCATGGGACATTTTGCAAAATGGGACATTTTTAATCCCTTTATAATCAAGGAGTTAAAAAATATGAAAAACTTCGATTTGATATGGGCGCGCGAGCGTGCAGGCTTAACGCAACAACAAGCAGCCGAACTTTTCGGTGTCGATCGCAAGACGATCGGGAGGTGGGAAACCGGAGCCGTAAAAATGCCAAACCGCAAATGGCATGCGTTTTTGAAATTAATCGAAGTAGCCGAAACCCAAATTCCAAAACGACTCATATACGACGATAAGGGATATCCGACAGCTTTCGACAGAGCCGAATTCGATTTCAACTTGCCCAAATATTTTCTTCGGAACGACGAAGAGGGCGACCCCATACATGATGACGCGCGTGCTTGGGACGATGAGGATGCCGCTTTGGAGGCTATGGAAGGAGCAGAGTATCCATGTAGGCAAAGAGAGAGGTATAGGATTGCTCTTTCTACCCCCGGCGCCGATCCTGCATACGTGGCCAAAAGTTTGGCGGAGTTCGATGCGCGGGAATTGGAATTCCAGGCACGCAGCAAAATTAAGTGAACGCGCGAGGTCATGTGAGGGTGACCTTTCCACCGACGACGGCAATGTAGTTTCCAGCAATCAGTTCACCCTGCGCTTTCATCACTTTTCCTCTTCGTGGGTCGCGCCCTGAGCCGTCGTATGGGATTTGATTAATTGTGGCCTCTACCCACTCGTTGACCGAAATGGCGCCATCAGTAAGCTCTAATAAAGCCCGTGCAGTTTGCAGAGCGATTTTCTCTATCGAACCTTTTAGGTCGCGCTTGCGGTCCGCCTGGGGCACCACAGCCACTTCCTGCAGCACGCAGCTGGTGATATCGTCGCCGTCCTCGTCCTGGCCCAGGGTGACGATATCGAGCTTGAACCCATATTCGTCACCCTCGCCGCTCCCGTCCTTCTGTTTGTTGATTACGGCCGCGCGCTGGTCGCCGGCTCGGACCACCTCGATCTGGGCGTCGGCCGCTGCTCGTAGGCCTGACCAGCCGCGCACGCCTTTGGAACTGTCCTTGCCGCTGTGGGCCACCAGAATGACCAGCGCACCGGTGGCGCGGTGCAGCGCCTTGCAGTGCGCCAATGCCCGGCTCATGTCTTCGCCGCTGTTCTCATTACCCTGGAAAGACTGGGCAAAGGTGTCGACCACGATCACGTCCGTCACGCCAAACTTTTTGAATGCAGCGATCAGCGCTTTGATATCGGCCTTTTCAAGCAAATTCGGCGCACTTGGAATCACGCCGATATCCAGGTCGGCAAGGTCGATGCCGTTGTGCTGCGCGTAGGCATCCATCCGGTTGCGGAACCCGCCGGCGCCCTCAGCGCAGATGTAGACCACCCTGCCCTTGCGCACGCGGCGTCCGCGCCAATCGTGCCCGCGGGCGATACAGCCGACCAGGTCCAGCGCGAAGAACGTCTTGCCGGAACCCGAGTCACCGAACAACACGCATAGCTCGGCCTTGGGCAGAATGCCTTTGATCAGCCAAGATACCGGCTTGCGTGCTCCAAATTCCTTTGCGCTTAAGACTTCGAATGGATCCGTCTTGATGGGTGCCAGGTCTCTGGCCTGCGCTGGCTCGGCATCGCTCACATCGTCGAAGTCGTCCAGCCCAGCCAGCCGGCTATCGGCGGCCTTTGCTTTGCCCTTGCAGCAATGCTCGCGCCAGATGTATAAAAGCGCACGATCGTGGTCCTGACGCCGGTGGTCCAACGCAATTTCCATCACGAATGGATTCTCGACCAGTAGGGTGAACACCTCGGCATCGGACAGCCCGCTGGCATAAAGCGCAACGCTGGCGCTAAATACCGCGCGCGATCGGTCGCCGCTATGCAAGCCCTCGGTGAGGAAGTCGCGCGCAGCGTAGGGAAGATCAATGTCGGCCAAAGTCGGCATTAGTAGCTCGTCCAGCAGTTCAGGCATGTTCAAGTCGATGACATCGGCCTTGCGCCGCTCTTTCGCGTACTTACCTTCCAGCTGCGACAACACCCCGTCGCGGGCCTGGCGTACCTCACCCGGGGCGCCGGGCACAATCTCTCCCGTGACGGTCAAGAACCGCGCTTCGTTGCCGCCATAGATCTCGATTCCGATTTCGTGGTTGTTCCAGTCGCTGGGCACCTCCCCGAACGAAAGGATGCGCAACCCGCGGCCCGACGGGCTGATCTCGGTATAGCTGTCGAGCTTCGTGACAACTTCAGCCGCCCAGGCGGCGATCACCCCGTCGGTTACACACCTATCCAGGTCAACGCCGATGACGCCATGCGCACCGGTCATCACGTACCCGATGCCAGCGAACTTGTCCGGATTCTTGCGATAGGCAGCCAGCGCCACCTCGTAGGTGAACCATTGTTCCGGCTTTTGGGTGCTGATGCCGAACTCGGGCCGGTCAGCGCGGTGCGGGACCTTGTCGTATTTCTGTTTCTTCTCGTTGAGCACGGCGCGCCATGGGGCCCAGCGGCGCTGGTCCTTAAGCGACTGGGGAATTGCGGCGCCGCTGAACGGACGTATCTCGGGTGTTGAGGCTGGCATCATGCGGGTTCCGAATCGGTATGCAGCGGCGAAGCCAAGGGACTTCTACATGTTGTCGCCGTGGCTGAGGTAGGCATTGCAATGGTCTCTAGACGAGAAACTTTAGGGGGAAAGTTGTCTATTTAGCAAAATTGAGTTTTCACTAATCAATTTTCTGCGATGATCTCGGCGGATTCGAGTGGTAGGCCGTCATTGCAATTTGGGTAGAGTTTCGCGTCGAGCATGTGGGGAGTGAACTTCCACCCTGTGAGCTTTGAAACAGGAATGATGCGATCTGCAGGAAGGCGGTTTTTCTCAATCCATTCGTAGACTGAAATTCTAGAAATTCCTAACGTAGCTGCAACATGTGCTGCCCCGCCGGATTCAAGGATTGCGTTTTTAATCATCAGCGAGGCATGCATGGGCGTGTCCGTTAAGTTAGGTATTACTGAACATTGTAGTCAAGTAATACCGAACAAGCAAATGTTAGGCTATGCCTTATGAATATCGGTCAAAAAATCAAATATCTTCGAGAGTCCAACGGCATTACGCTGCAGGAAATTGGGGATCTGTGGGGAATAAGTAGGTCATCGGTTGCCGGCTGGGAAGCAGGAGCTGCTAAGCCTGGAATCGACAAATTGCCAGCCCTTGCGAGGAAACTTGGGACTACGGTCGATGAATTACTCAATGACAGGCTAATAAGTGGGACATTCAAGCCTGAACCGCACAACGCTGTCGCGGTACCGACACGAGGCATGCTGCCAGTGATTTCCTATGTTCAAGCTGGTCAATGGAGCGAAATAGCGAACAATTTCGATCCTGGTGAAGCGGAAGAGTGGCTGCCCTGCCCGTTTAACCATGGGCCCAATTCGTTCGTCCTGCGCGTTGCAGGCTTAAGCATGTACAACCCATCGGGCGACAAATCGTACTCCCCAGGTGAGTACATCGTCGTCGATCCTAACGTCGAACCTTCGAACAAGAAAATGGTTGTGGTGCGTTTGGATCATGAGGATAAGGCGACTTTTAAACAGATCATCATCGGCCACGACGGCACGATCATGCTGCAGGCGTTGAATCCGTCCTACTCGCCGCGCTTGATGGAAATGCCGCCGGAGTCAGTGATCGCTGGTGTGGTGATCGGGAAGTTTGTGCCGGAATAGAGCACCGCTGAAGAGCATATATTCGAGCGAAGTAGAAGTACGAAACCAGTGAAAACCAAGGAATCTCAAATGGCTAAAATGCCAGATACGCATATAAAAAATGACGAAATTTTAGATTTCTTAACATTGAGATCGGCTCTGGGTGCCTGCCCCTGCTGTCAAAGTGCCCGGTGGACAAATTTCCGTGCTCCATATGCGCATATGGATTTCACCATTCCATTTTCTTACCAACAGCCTGCCGGAGCTATTCCTGATGGCATTCCGCTACTGTCTGGCCTAGACGTTGTTACCATCTATTGCGTCAATTGCGGTTTCGTAAGGCAGCATGCAGCACACATTATCCGAGCGTGGGTGGCGCAACAAAATGACAAATAGCACTTCACCTCATTTTGAAAGCGATCCGTTCGAGAGGTTTATGAGACACACAGTTGACTCCACTGTTCAATTCGAAGATGATCAACCTATGACTAACATATCTCGAGAAGAATTAAACGATAAGCTAAGTCTCGTTGAGCAGCGAATGGACTCGCGCGTCGAAAAAATTTCATCAAAAGTGGATCTACTGACGTTAAAGATAGATGGATATAGTGCTCGGGTCGCAGCAGCAGCCGAAGGAGCGGAAAAAGCATCTGAGCGTGCCGCTGCTGCCGCTGATAGAGCTGGCGGCCTGAAAACAACGATGTACGTTACTGCGATCAGCTCCTTTTTATCGGTGGTAGCAATTGCAGTCGGTCTGTTTTACGCGACTCAGGCTTCAAATGTCAGTTTTATGCAAACCACACTTGCCGCAGTAGCAGAAGGGCGCGCCCAAATGGCCGTTCCGTCTGTCGCGCCACCAACTCCATCCCCTTCCCAAGCGCCCGCCGCGAAATAAACCAAGCCAGCCCCCGAGCTGGCTTTTAGCACCCTCCAAGAACACCCGCCCCGCGCGGGTATTTTTTCGCCTGTTGCTTTTGGCCAAGGCCATATGTTCGAGTTCTCACAAATATTTGTTCGGCTTTGCTTGACACGAAGTACAGTAATAACTAACATACGTGTTAAGCAATACCGAACAACCAGCCGAAAGGACCACCATGTCACTCGAAGAAGCAGTTCAAGAACAAACCAAAATGCTCGGCTCAATTTTCAATTTGCTGAAAAGCATGTCGACCTCGCCCACCGCGCAAACCATGAGCGCCAAGGACTATGTTGAAACCATTGACCAGCGCAAGGTCAGTGTCGAAGCCGCCGCCAAGCTCGATGCAAGCATGGGAGCTTTGGCTGAACCAAAGACCACGGCAAAGGTCGAGGCAACGCCAGTTGCCGAAACGGTCGAAAAGATTGAGTATCCAGTCATCGCCAAGATGATCCTCGACCTGGTCAAGAAGGACCGCCCGACAGCTGTCGAACTTCTTGCAGGGTTTGACGCGAAGAAGGGTCAGGATCTGAAGCCAGAGCAATATACTGCCGTTGCTGCAGCACTTCGCGAAAAGCTGGCCGCCTGATCATGACCGCTCACCACGCCCGCCTATCCCCCTCCGGCGCCTCGCGCTGGATGGCCTGCCCCGGCAGCGTCGCCCTTGAATCCGAATATTCGGAAGACAGCGGCAGCGAGTTCGCAAGCGAAGGCACAGCGGCACACGCGGTCGCTGCTTACCAGCTCGATCCGGCCGGCATGCCGCCGCCGCTGGCCGATATGGTCGGTAAGAAATTCAATTACCACGATCATGGCGCGCTGCAGCGGGTGCTGGTGACCCAGGACATGGCCGACTACCTGCAAACGTACATTGATGCGGTGCGTGCGCGGCTTGAAGAGTACAAACTGCGTGGCGCCATTGAAGTTGAACTGCACGTCGAACAAAAGGTGCCTATCGACCACATCACCGGCGAGCAAGATGCGACTGGCACCGCTGACGTAGTAATCATTGCTGTGTGGCCCGATTACACCGCGACGGTTGACACCTGGGACTTGAAGTACGGCAAAGGCGTTGTGGTGTCAGCACAAGAAAATGAACAGGGCCAGATGTACGCCCTGGGCGTGATCGAGAAGTTCGGCTTGGCCTATGACTTCACCCAGGTGCGGATCACGATCCACCAACCGCGCATCGATCCACGGCCCAGCGAATGGGAGCTGTCGGTTGACCAGCTGTCAGCATTTGGTGAACGTGCCAAGGTTGCCGCTACGCACGCAATGTCAGTACTTGCCTTCGAGCGGAAAGAAGACATTCAGCAGCATCTTGCGCCCAGCGAAAAGGCCTGCCGCTTCTGCAAGGCCAAAGGCGCGTGCCCTACCCTGCGCGACCAGGTACTTGCAGCGGTTGCCGACGATTTCGTAGACCTGAATAAAGGCCAGGTTCCTATCGCAATTGCCGATGCCGAGAAGATTTTGGCCCGTGCTTATGGCGTCGAGCCCAAGGGTATCGACTTCGAAATGGCAAATGGCGCCGCTCGCTTCGTGGTCAAGAAACCAAGTCTCGTTCCCCAGCTCGACGGTGCAGAGGCCCGACTCGCCACCAGTGACGACGAGCACCTTGCAACTTGCATGGATGCGGTCGAATTGGTCGAGGGCTGGTGCAAAGGAGTCCGGGCCGAGGTGGAGCGCCGCCTGCTGGCCGGCAAGTTCACCGATAACCGGTACAAGCTGGTGCAGGGCAAGCAAGGCAACCGTGCGTGGGTGGATGAGGAAGAGACTGAGAAACTGTTCAAGTCGTTCAAACTGAAAATCGATCAGATGTACGACTTCAAACTGATCAGTCCGACCACTGCTGAAAAAGTATTGAAAGCAACAAACCCGCGCCGCTGGACAAAAACCGAGGCGCTTATCACCAGAGCCTCGGGCAAACCAAGCGTGGCACCGGTGTCGGATACCCGCCCCGCTCTTGTAAAGACACCGGCGATTGACGACTTTGAGGTGATCAACGGCGCACCAGAGCAAGAAGCGCCAGCGGAAACCCCGGCACCACCCCAGCCTAACGCAGCTTGGCCGTTCCCTGGCAATCCGCAACCAGGTTCCCCAGCCGCGGAATACAACGCGACTCTTGACGGCGCGGATCTTGTTTGAATTTGACGCCGTCATGCAGCTGGCGCTCGCCCAGTTAGCAGGCGTCGTCCAGGCAATTGACGACGACCTATTACGACGCCTTTACCCGAGCACTTAACCCGTAACAAACCAAGGAGCTACGCATCATGAAAGTGAAATTAGTAAACGTCCGTCTGGCCTTTCCGCAGCTGTTCGAAGCCACGACCGTCAATGGTGAAGGCAAGCCCGCGTTTTCGGCTTCGTTCCTGATCGATCCAAACGATCCCCAGGTTGCCACGATCAATGCCGCGATTGATCAAGTTGCAAAAGATAAGTGGGGCGCCAAAGCCGCAGATCAGCTCAAATCAATGCGTAAGGGCGACAAAGTTGCGCTGCACGATGGCGATCTGAAAAGCCAATATGCCGGCTTCGAAGGCATGGTCTATGTTTCCTCACGCAACGCCGTTCGCCCTGTGGTCATTGACCGGGACAAATCGGCGCTCGCCGAAGCAGACGGAAAACCCTATGCGGGCTGCTACGTCAACGCCACCGTGGAACTTTGGGCGCAGGACAACAACTACGGCAAGCGCGTCAATGCGTCGCTTACGGCGCTCCAATTCCTGCGCGACGGCGATGCCTTTGCTGGTGGCGCCATGGGTGATGCTGACGACTTCGACGACATAGCCGAAGGTGCTGACGCAGACGCCGAGCTGGCATAACTTCCCGCAGTAGTTTTCCTCCCCTGCGCTTGGTTTGCAGCCGAGCGCAGGGAAATTCTCAAACCAGCTGCCGATATGGTGCCCGCATGATCTATTCAAGAATGACCGACGACGAGTTAGAGCGCCGGGTGTATATCGAACCGACAAACTGCGCCGCGCTCACCGAGCTGGCCGGACGCAATATCGCAATGGCAGACGATGCCGAAGAAAGTCGTAAAGAATTAAAAGCAGAACACGCCGACGAGATCGCGCAACTTGAATCTGATATCGAAGAATTGAAAGAAGAACAAGCGCGCGAGCTTGATGCTAAAGCCGACGAACTAGCTGACACTGAGCGCCAGCTCGACGACATGCGGGCACTATTCATCGAGGCAGACAATCGCGCCCGCGAATTGGCCGCAGCCGGGCTGGACTTGATCTAATGGCCGCAACTCGCCTCTGGCTGGACGATGAAACGTACAGCACCGTGCCGATCGCGCATGGCACGCATCGCTATGCTGAGCATGCAGAAATACTGTTGCGTGCGTGGGCAATCGATGACGGCGCGCCATCCGTCCAGGACGTGGCCAATGGCGAACCGGTGCCACGCATACTGCAAGAAGCCATCGACGATCCCCTGGTGGAAGTCTGGGCACACAACAGCCATTTCGACCGTACGCTAGAACGGCATGCCGGATTCACTATTCCCTTGCACCGGTGGCGCGACACGATGGTCCAGGCCATGGAGCATGGCATGCCCGGGAAGCTGGGCCTGCTCTGCGAAATTTTGAATTTGCCGATCGACCTTGCAAAGGACAAAGCCGGAAAAGTATTGATTCAGCTTTTCTGCAAACCGCGCCCCTTTTCGCACGAATTAAAGCCCGACATGTTTCCAGGTGGACGAAAGGAAATGTTGGTTGAAATTGCGCGCCGAAAAGCGGCTTGGGATGGGAGGTGCACGCGCCAAACGCACCCTGCGCAATGGGAGCAGTTCAAAGCATATGCTGCCAGCGACATCGGCGCAATGCGCGCGATTCACAAGATACTGCCCACCTGGAACTGCCGGGAATCTGAAACAGCATTGTGGCACCTTGATCAGGTAATCAACGACAGGGGCGTTGCTATTGACGTTCCGCTGGCAGACGCCGCAGTGCGGGCCGTATCGCTTGCACAGATCGGTCTCGCTGCACAAACAGTCGAGATGACAAATGGGGAAGTGCAAACCGCCACCCAGCGCGATGCAATGCTGCTCCACATCTTGGCCGAGTACGGTGTTGATTTGCCCGACATGCAAAAAGCGACACTTGAGCGACGAGTGGAAGACCCGGACCTGCCGGACGGACTGCGCACACTGCTTGCAATCCGCTTGCAAGCCAGCACCACCAGCACCAGCAAATATAAGACACTGATGAAGAGCGTTTCCCGTGATGACCGGCTGCGCGGCCTGCTGCAGTTCTGCGGCGCCAGCCGCACCGGGCGCTGGGCCGGCCGCATGTTCCAGCCGCAAAACCTGCCACGCCCGACGCTCGACAACGACACGATTGATCTGGGTGTCGATGCCCTGAAGGCCGATTGTGCCGACCTGCTGTTTGAAAACGTCATGCAGCTGACCAGCTCGGCCATCCGTGGGTGCATCGTGGCGCCGCGCGGCAAGAAGCTGGTCATTGCCGATCTATCGAACATTGAAGGCCGCGACCAGGCCTGGCTGGCCAATGAAACTTGGAAGCTGAAAGCGTTCAGCGACTTCGATGCCGGCATTGGTGCCGACCTTTACAAGCTGGCTTACAGTAAGTCGTTTGGCATCGCACCGGAAGCGGTAACCAAGGACCAGCGCCAGGTCGGCAAGGTCCAGGAACTGGCACTGGGCTATGAGGGTGGCGTAGGCGCGTTCGTGACCTTTGCGGCTGCTTACGGCATCGACCTGGACCAGCTGGCCAGTCAGGCCGCCAGCGCCATTCCTGGCGCCGTGTGGGGCCAGGCGAACATTATGCTGGACTGGCACCGCAAACAAGGCCGTGACCCGGTGCAGAGCCTGGGACTGAGTGAGCGCGCCTGGCTGACATGCGAGTCGTTCAAGCTGGCGTGGCGTGATGCCCACCAGGCCATTGCCAGCTACTGGAAAGAACTGGACGCTGGCGTGCGCGACGCTATCGACAACCCAGGCAACACGTTCCACTGCCGGCTGCTGAAAATTCGCCGCGACAAAAGCTGGCTGCGCATCTTGCTGCCATCGGGCCGCGCCGTGTGCTACCCGTCACCCCAGATCGTCGACGGAAAGATCACCTACATGGGCATGAACCAGTACAGCCGCAAGTGGTGCCGACTGCAGACCTACGGCGGCAAGATTTTCGAGAACGTTTGCCAGGCCGTGGCCCGCGATGTGATGGCGTACAACATGCCCGCCATCGAGGCCGCAGGCTATCAGATCGTTCTCACGGTGCACGACGAAATCATTGCCGAGGCACCAGATCTGCCCGAATTCAACGAAGACCAATTGTCCGGCCTGCTGGCCGCAACACCACCCTGGGCGCAAGGCATGCCGCTGGCCGCCGCAGGATTTCAAACCTACCGCTACCGTAAGGACTGATATGACTGAACCAAAACGCCGCTATTTTGTTGTTGAAAACGCCGATACGGATAGCCTCCGCGCAATGGTGGAGAAGCAACGCGTGGAGTATCGAGCACGTCGCGCAGCTTTGCAGACGAAATATGGCGCGTCGGCAATGCTGGTGGGTAACCGCGATCTGCGTTTGTCCGAATTTTTGTTCGATACCGATGGGCCATTCCCGGATGGAACACGCGCTACTGGCAAGCACTACGAAGATGGAAAAGTCTATTACCGTTGTCGTCCGCATTTGACAAAGAAAACCGGCAAAGCGATCTGGGCAGAGATGTGCGCGGTCGGAGGATTTAACGCTGGAAAACTGATCTTAGGCCACTTCGGTATTAAGCGAACGGTGTATGCGGAAAATGCAATGTGGATTGCAACGGCGGGCATTGTCAAAGACCAAGTCGTGATCCAAGTGCCAGAGTCCGATGAAGACCTTTATAACCCACCGGAAAGTTTCAAGGAATTGAAGAAATCCGAGTGGATCGCTCTGACGGAGGAATGATGGCAATCGCATATCACGATATCGACAAGCACTTGGACGCGGTGCTACGCGCAAGTGGATCGGCACTGCGACATTACACCATGCAAAAGACGCTTGACGACATGCGCATGGCAATGGCCCAAGCAATTTTTTCGGCAATGACCGCTGCGCAGATTTTTGATGATGAGCGGTCTGCCTGCTTTGCATACACTTTGAAAGCAGGAGGCGGTTACCGATCGTCGGGCGAAAGTCGTATCTCGCCAAAGCAGTATGGTGCGATACGCGCAATTTTGCACACCTCCCGCGAGTGAGTCGATCAAATGCGCGATAGGTATCTCAAGGAGATTGTGTACCGTACATTTTTCAGACGCTCGCGTGGGCCGATGAAACAAGAAGTCCGCACGCAATGGTTTAAAGAGCAGCCAATTACGCCAGGATGGTACGAAATAAAAGTTTCGGCAGTGCCGCCTCGCGCTTGGTGGGACGGACAAGCCTGGTTTGATGTGCGCTCGAAAAAGCGAAAACAGCTTACAAACCAGTTGCCGGAGTGGCGGGGACTCGTGGACAAACCCGATAACCCACTGGAAGGAAAGAGCCGAAAGCTTTTCAAATGGTGGACCGAGGACGAGGTGGAGATGCTTCGCCGCCGTTATCCGCACGAAAAAACTTCTGATATAGCCGCCGATTTTGGTAGGCCTGAAAAAGAAGTGTGCAGCAAGGCATCGACGATGGGTTTGAAGAAAATAAATTCATCAAGTGGGCAGATTCCTAACCGAAATTACAAAGCGGCAATTGGAACGATTGTCCTTGTAAAGGGAGGTTATTTCCTCGTCAAGGTTGCGCATCCAAAACTTTGGAAACCTCTGCACCGAATACTGTGGGAAGAGAACTTTGGTTCAATTCCATTGCGCCACTGTATTGTTTTTAAAGATAACAACCCGTTGAATTGCGTTGTCGAAAATTTGGAATGTACGCCGTACAAGGAGCTTAAAAATAGGCTAAATCAATGGCCGCCGGAGCTGCAAGAAGTGATCCTTTTGGACCGTGCGATAGAAAAACACATTAATGAGCGAGCTAGTAATGAACAATGATATCAGCGCTTTGCGTCAGCACCTCTTTGACACCCTGGCCGCATTGCAAAACAAAGAAAAGCCAATGGAAATCGAACGTGCAAAGGCAGTGTCGGAAGTCGCCCAAGTCATCATTAATTCCGCGAAGGTCGAAGTGGAATATGCGAAAGTAACCGGCGTGAAATGCACTAGTTTCCTTGAAAAAGCGCCTGATCTTCCTACGGGGATCACCGGCACCCAAGTACATCGGATTCGTTGATCATGGCTGCCGTCCGTGAATCAACCATCGAGCGCCACTTGGTCAAGCTGGTGAAGGCCGCCGGGGGTGAAGTGCGCAAGGTGCAGTGGCTGCACCATCGTGGCGCGCCAGACCGCCTGGTAATGCTGCCGCCCGGTGCCGCAGTGTTTGCTGACAACCAAATTACGAGCACTTTCTGGGTCGAACTAAAAGCGCCTGGCAAGAAGGCGGAGCCGCACCAGGTGCGCGAGCATCGCCGTATGCGCAACATGGGCCAATGCGTTGTCGTGCTCGACTCAATCGAAGCCGTTGACGAGGCGTTTTCATGACAGCCCTTTTCGCTTTATTCACTTGCATTTGCCTAGGCGCGCCTTGGCCAGCCTACGTCATCGGCGCTTTGTGCCTTTTACTGGATCTAGAATGAGCAAAGCATTCACCCCGCGTCCTTACCAGACGCTGATCACGAACCACATCTTGGATAGACCACGCTCGGCTGTCTGGGCCGGCATGGGAATGGGCAAGACAACAAGCACGCTCAACGCCATCGACACACTGCAAATGGTCGAGTCGGACCCGGTCCTGGTCCTGGCCCCGCTCCGGGTGGCGCGCAGCACGTGGCCAGACGAGGCACGCAAATGGAAGCATTTGCGCGGCCTGCAGGTCATGCCGATTGTAGGCAGCGAAGCCGAACGACGCATGGCGCTGCGCCACGACGCCCAGGTGTACACGACCAACTATGAGAACCTGCCGTGGCTAGTCGAGCATTTTGGCGACAAGTGGCCGTACCGTACCGTCATCTGTGATGAGTCCACCAAGTTGAAGGGCTTTCGACTGCGCCAGGGCACGGCGCGCGCCAAGGCCCTGGGCCGGGTGGCGCACACCAAAATCAAGCGGTTTGTGGAACTCACCGGCACGCCCAGCCCGAACGGCTTGCAGGATCTGTGGGGCCAGATGTGGTTCTTGGACCAGGGCGTGCGCCTGGGCCGTACCTTCGACAGTTTCAAGCAGCGCTGGTTTCGCCTGAATCATAACGGCTTCGGTGTCGCACCCATGGACCATGCCCAGGCCGAGATTCAGGACAAGCTACGCGACTTGTGCATCACCATCGATGCCAAAGACTGGTTCGACCTGCGCGAGCCGATCGTCAACAACATTTTTGTGGACCTGCCGATCAAGGCGCGCCAGCTGTACCAAGACATGGAAAAGCAGATGTTCATGCAAATTGATGAGCACGAGGTTGAGGCATTCAATGCTGCCGCGCGCACCATCAAATGCCTGCAAGTGGCCAACGGCGCCGCGTACGTGGGCGAAAGCAATAGCGAGTGGAAGGAAATTCACGACGCCAAGCTGCAGGCACTGGAAGACATCATCGAGGAAGCCGCAGGCATGCCCGTGCTGGTCGCCTACAACTTCAAATCCGACTTGGCCCGTCTCCGCGCAGCATTTCCAAAGGGCCGCGCACTCGACGCCAGCCCACAGACGATTGTGGATTGGAACGCGGGCAAGATTCCGGTCCTGTTCGCCCACCCGGCCAGCGCCGGCCACGGTCTGAACCTGCAGGACGGCGGGAACATCTTGGTGTTTTTCGCCCATGACTGGAACCTGGAAAACCGGTTGCAGATCATCGAGCGCATTGGCCCCACCCGCCAGATGCAGGCTGGGCACGACCGGCCCATGTTCATCCACAACATTATTGCCCGCGACACGGTAGACGAAATGGTCATGGCCCGGGTTGAAACCAAGCGCGAGGTGCAGGACATCCTGCTCGAAGCGATGAAACTGAAAGGTTACCGATGATTTCGCAAAAAACGCCTTTAAGATATGGCCCCACTGAGGGCCCACTGCGCTGGTTCAAATCGATAGTCACCGCAAAAGAATTCCGGCTCACGTACCCAGCTGCGCCCTGGACGCGCAATCCCTGGTCAGGCGAGGATCGACAACTCTCGGACATCGATACCGACCCATACGGATTGCTTATCGTTCCGCCAGGCGAAGACGTAGCCGCTGCGCCGCCACGGAATGTTAGCGCTCCCCTTGAGCACGACCCGTCCGGCCTGGCTGCCGCCACCCCTGGGGCCAAGCTGGACGCTGGCAAAACCAGAGTATGGCTATGCGTGTCAGGGTTTTCCCGTGCGCTCGACGCCGTGGCCCAGGTGACGACAGTTGGCGCCGCCAAATACAGCCCGAACGGATGGATGCATGTTGCCGACGGCGAGGCGCGCTATCTGGATGCGTTTGGCCGGCATGCGCTAAAACTCGGCACCGGTGAACGAATCGATGAAGAAACGGGCGCGCTGCACAAAGCCCAGATGATTTGGAACCTGCTGGCGTCTCTTGAGCTGGAACTGCGCAGCGGGGTCAAGCCATGAACCCAGACGACCACAAATTCTCTGCCCCGATCGATTCGGAAATTCTGACCAGCACAGAACTATTCGACATCACCGGCCGCGCGCGGAAAGACCAGCAGATTGCGTGGCTGCGCAGCTCAGGGTGGAAGTTCGTTACCAATGCCCTGGGCGCGCCAATCGTAGGCCGCTGGTATGCCCGCATGAAGCTGGCCGGCGTCGATTTTACGGAACCGCAGCTGAAGGTAACAGCCGGCATGCCTGACTTTTCGAAAGCGCGATAGCGTCATGGCCAAGCCTAAAACAAAACATCGCAGCCTACCGTCCCGCATGATCCAGCGCTCGTACAAAAACAAGCAGGGTGATGTCTGGATCGGCTACTACTATGAGCACCCGCGCGACCCAGCGGGGAAGCGCAAAGTGGTGCCGCTTGGGTCGGACCTGGCTGAGGCAAAGAAGAAATGGGCTGAGCTGGAAGGCATGCCGCCGCCGATCGATTCCGCAACAGTCGAGGGCGTCTGGGAAGACTACATTTTGTGGGCAGAAAAGAGCCCGGAGGCTGACATTACCGCGCGAACCATCAAGGATCGGCGTGCGTATTGGCGAGAACTAAAACCGGTGTTTGGAGCGACGGCCATCGATGCGCTACTTCCTGGCCATATACAGCCCTACTTCGATGCCAGGTCGTCGAAAGTCAGCGCCAAAAAGGAATTGAAATTTCTTGGGACCATGTGCAATTGGGCGCGGGCGCGCGGCAAGATGAAAGCACCAAACCCGACCATTGGGCTGATGCGTGGGCTGAAAGTTGACGAGAGCCGCAATGTGTATGTTGAGGATGCCGATCTTGACCGAGTGTACCGGCATGCTGGCGATATTGTCCGCGACTGTCTGGACCTGGCCTACTTGACCGGCCAGCGACCCGCTGACGTGCGCAAGATGCGGTGGGACCAGATTGTCGAAGGCCGGCTCGAAGTCAAACAGAACAAGACAGGCGCAAAAATCCGCATTGCCATCGTGGGTGAACTGAAAGCCGTCATTGATCGCGCTCGGGAGCGCACCACAACCCTGCCGTGCAAGTCGCTGACAATTTTAGCCGATCCAGACGGCATGCCGCTGAAGGAATTTGGCTACTTTCGCAGTCAGTTTGATAAGGCTCGAGACGCGGCGGGGGATAGAAGCTGAAGAACAAGGCGTACCATTTTTCCGGTTTCAGTTTCGTGACCTGCGGCCAAAGAGCGCTACCGACTTGGAAGATCTCCCAGGCGCGCAAAAGTTGCTTGGACATACGACGCAACGCATGACGGCCGCCTACATTCGCGAGCGCCGCGGTGATGTAGTCCAGCCGATGATGAAGAGGAAAAAAGGATAATGGCGAAAAGACTTTTCGCCATTCAACGACCTGCAGCACTAAAAACCATCGCAAGTTGTTGATTATATTGGAGGCGGGGGTCGGGATCGAACCGGCGTAAACGGCTTTGCAGGCCGCTGCATAACCACTTTGCTACCCCGCCTGGGATAGGCTTCATTCCAGCCACATTGCCTGCAGCGGCAAGATGGGCACATCGAAAACAGCTTTCGATGCTGGCCGAGGCAAACTCGACCAAGAAAAAAAGGAAGCCGGATCAGCTTCCCTTCTTGAATATCGGTGCGGAAAAACAGTCTTCAGGGAAGCGTTTGTTTCAAGCTCAACCCTGGAAAGTCTGTCCCCTGAAGCCAGGGTGATTTCTCGCGTCGCAAGAGAGACGTCATTATAGGGGATGAGTTTTTGCTGTCAAGCGCTGAATCGAAAACCCGTCTGCTTTTCCCCTTTCAGGCTGGCCTGTGCAAGCAGACACAGGCCTATCGATGGTCGCCTTCGCTTGTTCAACAGCATTTGCCTTGGCGGTGGACCATGCCATCGCTGGCTCATCTGCGCTCATGCCATCACATGACCTCCCGTTTTGCCTGGTTTGCTTTCATCTGCTCGATACTGAACAAACTTTCCACCGAATCGGACTCCTCGGCCTGGTCTGTCCGCTCGACGGCGTTCTCCACGCCATCTTCTTCGACATCGTCGTCAGTTGCCAGAATAGGCAGCGGGTCCAGCTTCAGCCAGGCCGGGGTGGCAGAGAGCAGGCTGGCGATCAGGGCAGACTTGCGCGCCAGCAGCCAAACCGCGCTGAGCGCCGTTACGGCCACTGCAGTCTCGGCTTGATGAACGGTGACGGGGCGGCTTAATGTTTCTTCGCTGGCAGTTTGATCGGCCAGTGCCGGCGTGGGCCTGGATGGGTCACCTCCGTGCCTGGAGAACCCGACACGTCCCGGCGCGATTCGTGGCGTTCGAAAAGCGTCTTCATGAGCGCGTCGATTTTCGACACCAGGCGAATTTCGACACGCTGCACAACGGTGGAAGACGGCATGTGTGCCGGTATGGTGACGATGCCGAAGGACAATGCTTGTGCATTCAATGCCGTTGCTCCCACACCGGTCAGCTCCGTCGGGCCGCGAGCAAAACTGACGCCCATGCCGATGGCGTCGATGTGCACATCGCCCTGCGCCGCAGCTGCCGTGATGGCAGTGCGGTCGCTGCTACCATGCGAAACCACGCTGGCGTTTTCTGCCACAGCGCTTGCGCGCTCGATGACCGTGTCATGGTGAACCTGTTCCTGGGCCACGCCCGTATTCGCGGTGACCGCCAGGTCGGCAATCTGCACCGCTGAGGCACCGTAGCTGCTGCCGACCAACGCAACAGCGCTGCGCAGGATCGACAGCGTCATGACGCGCGCGACGGCATCGGTGTTTGCGCCACCGTTGGCATGCTGCCATCATCTTGGACACGAAACAGGAATGACGCCGTTTGCAGGGCGTTGACATCGGTTCCAGGCGCATAGGCAAGACGCCCCTGTTCGATATCGGCAAAGCTGACTGCAGTCCCAACAACCAGTTTCACGCCATCGAGCAGCAATGAGCCCACGCGCGGCAACGCCGTGATGAGGAGCGCGCTGGCCTGATTGGCCGGCGTGTCGTCAGGGTCGGTAAAGCCGAAGTCGGCCGTCCTGAAGATGGTGTCTGCATAGTCGAATACCGTAATGGTGTTGGCGGTCCCCACTGGCGCATGCGCAGGTGCAGGTGCGGGCGCCGGTGCAGGCGCAGGGTCCGGCGCGGGCGTGGGTGCCGGCAGGCGGATGGATCGCAAGCTGCGTGAGAATCCCGAGGTATCGCCGGTCGTCAGATCCATAGCCGTTGCACTGATCCACATGCCGCTGGTTGGTGCACCGCTGAAGGTGACGGCAAAGCTGGCATTGCCGCTGGCATCGGTGGTGACTGCAATAGAGCCAAGATAGACCTGGCCTTCCCCGTAGCCGCTGGCATCATTGTCCGCATTGGAAAAAAACTCGAGCCGGTAGGAGCGGCCGGGATTGCTGTTGAAGGTACCGGAGACCGAAGTCGTTCCACCGCTTGAGTCGACCGTGACGATCACCGGAAAGTTTTGCTGGTTGTTGGCGCCCGTGTCGGCATCGCCGCTGTCATTGGCAACCGCGCCGGTACTGCTGCCGAGTTGGATACCCAGTGCGCCATTGCCATGGATTGCGTTGCGCTGGATGGCCACGCCGGTGACGCCGGCATTGACCTTGACACCGGCATTGGTGCTGCCAGTGATGGTGTTGCCAGTGCCATCCGCAGTGCCGCCAATCTGGTAGCCCGAGCCGGCAAGAACTTCGATGCCGTAGCTGCCATTGCCCAGCACCGCACCGCCACTGCCCAAGCCGATGGTGTTGCCCTGGATGATCTTGTTCGAGCCTGCAACGCCATTGAGGTCGGCAGTGCCATAGATGCCCTGCCTCAGGTTGCCGGCGATCAGGTTGCCGCTTCCGGCGTCGGTGCCGCCCAAGGTTTCATTACTGCCGGCCAGCAGAATGCCGCTCAAATGGTTGCCCAGTGCGGCACTGCCGGCGGCATTGGTGCCGATGTAATTGCCCTGCACCACGAGTCCGGTGCCATAGGATGCAATGCCGTCATAGCCATTGCCCGAAATGATATTGCGCGCGGCGGCCGTGGTGCCTTCCACCGTCAGGTTGGTGCCGAAATTCCTTACCCCGAAATGCCCATGTCCAAGCGCCGTCGTTCCCGTGGCGTCCAGGCCAATGATATTGCCCTGGACCAGCGCATGGTCTGCTGCATTATCGATGTACACGCCTTCGAGGCCGTTGCCGGAATTCAGGTTGCCGCTGACGACGGCATTGTCGCCATAGACGGCAATGCCGCTGAGCCGGTTGCTGCGTGCAGCATTGCCGGCGGCATTCAAGCCGGCGGTATTTCCCTGCACGATGGCGTTGTTGCCATCCACCCTGATGCCATCGGAACTGCTGTTCGATACGACATTGCCGGCGCCTGCTGCGGTACCGCCAACGGTGACATCGGCAGCCTCGGCATAGATGCCGTTATCCTGATTGCCGATCACCCCATCGCCGCCTGCATCAAGACCCAGCCAGTTGCCCTCGATGAGCGCGCGTTGACCTGTGCTGTAGACGTGAATGCCATCGTTGCGGTTGCCGGAGATCAGGTTGCGGCTGCCTGCAGCGGTGCCGCCGACGGTGGCATCGGTGCCATAGATGGAAATGCCGCCGGCATTGCCCAGCGCTGCCGTTCCCGCCGCATTGGTCCCGATCGTGTTTCCCAGAATGCTGGCGTTGGCACCCTCGAGCCGGATGCCGTCGAGGGTATTGCCGGCGATGATGTTGCCTGCGCCGGAGCCCGAGCCACCGATCATGGCAGCACTGCCTTTGGCATATATGCCATTATTCGAATTGGCGATTCTCGCATTGCCGCTGGCATCCAGGCCTATCCAGTTGCCCTGGACAACTGCATAGGTCGCCGTCGTATCAATATAAATGCCGTCATTGAGATTACCGGAAACCAGGTTGCGGCTGGCCGCTGTGGTGCCGCCGATGCTTGCATAGTTGCCAAACACGGTGATGCCGCTGCGCCCATTTGCAACGGCAGCGCTGCCGGCGGCATTGGTGCCGATGTAATTGCCCAGCACCACGGCGTTGCTTCCATCGACCCTGATGCCATCGCGGCTGTTGCCCGAGATCACGTTTGCGGCACCTGCGACATTGCCGCCGATGGTTGTGCCGTCAGCGGCGCTGTAGATGCCGGTGACCAGATTGCCGATCGCCGCTGCGCCTGTGACATCGAGGCCGACCCAGTTGCCTTGGATGACAACGGCGCTTGCGGTGATGTCGACATAAATGCCATCACCGCGATTGCCGGAAACCAGATTGCGGCTTCCTGCTGCCGTGCCGCCAATGGTGACATTGCTGCCGTAGACCGAGATTCCCCTTTGCGCGTTACCCAGCGCCGCAGTCCCTGCCGCATTGGTGCCGACCAGGTTTCCCAGCACGACACCGTTGGCATTGCCTATCCTGATCCCGTCGGACGTATTGCCCGAAGCCACGTTGCCAGCCCCGGCGGCCATGCCGCCGATTGTGGCACCATTGCTCAGGCTGTAAATCCCGTTCATGCCGTTGCCGAGGCTGGCATTACCGGTGGCATCCAGACCGGTCCAGTTGCCAGCGATGACGACATTGGTTGACACCGAATCGGCATAAATCCCGTCGCGCAGGTTGCCTGAAACGAGGTTGCCGCTGCCGGCCGCGCTTGCGCCAATGGTTTCGTTGGCGCCATAGATGGCGATGCCGCTTTCATGATTGGCCAGCGCAGCAGTGCCTGCGGCATCCGTGCCGATGTAGTTGCCGAGATAAAGGTTATTCGAGCCCTGTGACCTGATGCCGTTCTGGCCGTTGCCGGAAATGACATTGCGTTCTGCGCTGCTCGTGCCTCCGACCACCGCGCCGGAGCTGTCGGTAAACAGACCCTCGTTTCGATTGCCGGCTGCCGTGCTGCCATCGGCCCGCACGCCGATATAGTTGCCCTGAATGGTGATGTTATCGGCACCGGTCTGCAAGGTTATGCCATTGCCGTCGAAATTGGTAATGGACATGCCGTACACTGCCGAGCCGGCGGCGCCGACGGCAAAGTTCAGGCCGCTACCGGTTTGCATGTTGCCGTTGAGTTAGATCAGTGGCGTACTTGTATAAATACCTGCAACGCGTGCATCGATGGTCACGGAATCGGTAATGGTGGGTAGCACCGTGGCCAGCGTAATATTCACTGCGCCGGCACTGAAATCGAGGGCGACGGGATCGAACCCGATGGTATCGGCGCCGGCGTTGGCATTCGCGTCGATGATGGCCTGGCGCAGCGATCCGGCGCCACTGTCGGCATTGTTGGAAACGGTGTAAAGCGCCAGCACGCCGCTGTAGCTGAACTGGATGGCGCTGTCGGCGACTACTTTGGTGTGCACGCCGGCAGCGGTGTATTCCAGCGTCCAGTCGCCATGCAGGGCGGCACTGCCGGTGAGATTGCTGCTGGCTGCCATGTCGGCTCCGGTGAGCTGGCCGAGACTGTCGACGAAACGCTGCCCTGCCTCAGTCTGCGCCACATCGCAGCCGTACAGCATGATGTCGGCACCGGTCGCCAGCGCGTTGCCCCAATTCAAAATGGCCAATGCATTGCCGCGCAGGCTGGCGCTGTCGAGTTCGGTCGAACCCAGCTGCAGCACGCCATCGCTGCCGTGGGAAATGATGTGCACGGCATCGAGGCCCTGGCGGTTTGCCAGTGCGGCACTGATCTGCGCCACGCCATCCTGCGTACCATCGAGCAGCACGATCTCCAGCACGCGGCCGGCATCCTGTTGCGCCGCCAGTTGCCCGGCAAGACTCTCGGCATTCTAGACGGCGGCATCGATGAAGACAATTTCATGCCGCACCGTGTCTTGCTGGGTCGAGGTCTGGCCGGTGGTGTCGATCCGAGCCGAACCCGTCACGGGCTGCGAATAC